>NZ_JAAGPL010000366.1:0-4019 GCF_017104785.1 Burkholderia sp. Ac-20353
GCGCTGGCCGCGCTCGACCGCGCGCTCGCCGACCTCGGCTGGATCGACGACACGAAGGCGGGGCGCGCGCTCGACGCGCGCGTGCGCGGCGCGGTCAGGCTGTGCCGGAGCGCGGTGCTGATCGCGATTGCGCAGTGGCTCGTCGTCGGCGCCGCGATCGCGATGTCGGGGTTCTAGAAGTATTCGTTGCGTCGCGCGCCGTCGAACGTTACGCGTTACGCGTCGCAGGCGCGCGCACGATGCGGCCGCGACCGCTTGACCTCGTACATCGCCTGGTCCGCACGCTCGAGAGCCGGGTTTGCAATGTCCACGGATTGATTCAAGTCAATTCATCCGCTCGAAAAAGGCGGAAGGACGGCGCTGGAATGCGGTAGCATACGCGCCGCCCATGCGGACGCGCGCCCGGCGGCCCGCAACGGGTCGCCGCCGACGATCAGTCTGTCGGGCCGGCGCCGGTCGTGCCAGTCATTGCGGCGCCGGCAGGAAGCCGTCCGGCATTGTGCCGTCCGGGGATTTCAGTGACAACGGCGCAATTCGTACCTCCAGCGCGCGCAACGTGGCATTTCTGACCACGGTTGCGGATTTTTTGCCTGACAGTTTCGAATAAGGGTGCGTTTTCATCCATTTTTGAGATAGTGTGACGAATCATCGGATTCGCGCGCGTGCCGATGCCTGGCATGCGTGCAGCGTCGCGGGGGCGACGTCACGACCGGTCGCACTGTTTCGAGCAAGACCATCAAAATCTGAATACAAGGGGAAGCATGGGGATGTGCATTCGCCTGCCCGGCTGCGCTGCGTGCGTGGCCGTCGATATCGTCGTCAACCTGGCGAAGCGGGGCCGCGCATGAAGCCGGCCGTGTCGTTTCTCGTCTCGATCGCGGCGGTGGCCGGCACGCTCTATGCGGCGTGCCTGCCGGCCGCCACGCCGACGGCGCCCGCGACCGCGCCGGTGCCTGGTTCCGCGCCGGCTGCTGCCGTGCCGGTGTCGTCAATGTCGTCAGTGGCGACGGCCAGCGCGCCGGCCGCGAGCGGACCCGCCGCGACCGTGCGCATGCCGTTCGCGAAGCTCGGTGCATTCGATCCGCTGCGGCTGCGCGGCGCCGACGACATGCGCACGATCAACGCCGGCGTGCGACTCGACCGCGTGGTGACCGGCGCGCGGCTGCGGCTGACCTATGCGTATTCGCCGTCGCTCGTGTTCCCGATGTCGCACCTGAAGGTGTCAGTCAACGGCGAAGTGGTCGCGACCGTGCCGTTCGACCAGCCGCGCGCGGGCCGCACGGTCACGCAGGACATCCCGATCGATCCGCGCTTCTTTTCCGACTTCAACCAGATCGGGCTGCGCCTCATTGCGCACTACACGCTCGACCATTGCGAGGATCCGATGAACTCGGCGCTGTGGGCGGACGTGAGCCCGACGAGCGAGCTGATCCTCGACGAGACGCCGGTGCGCCTGCCGAACGATCTCGCGCTGCTGCCCGCGCCGTTCTTCGACCGCCGCGACAACGGGCGCTTGCTGCTGCCGTTCGTGCTGCCCGCGACGCCCGACACGGCGACGCTGAGGAGCGCGGGCGTGCTCGCGTCGTGGTTCGGTGCGCTCGCGGACTACCGCCACGCGCGCTTCCCGGTATCGTCGACGCTGCCGAACGACAACGCGGTGCTGATCGGCACCGCCGCGACGCTACCGCCGGGCCTCGCGCTGCCGTCCGTCAACGGCCCGCTGCTCGCGATCGTGGACAGCCCGGCCGCGCCCGACCGGAAGCTGCTCGTCGTCACCGGCCGCACCGCGGCGGAAGTCGACGATGCGGTCGCGACGCTGGTGCTCGGCCGCGCGGCGCTGTCCGGGCCGGCCGCGACGGTCGCGCACGTCGACCTCGGTGCGCCGCGCAAGCCGTATGACGCGCCGCGCTGGCTGCCGGTCGACCGGCCGATCCCGTTCCGCGAACTGGTGGCGGATCCGCGCGAGCTCGAAGCGCGCGGCACGTCGCCGGACGCGATCCGGCTCAACCTGCGCGTGCCGGCCGACCTGCATTCGTGGAACGGCGCGGGCGTGCCGATCATGCTGCGCTACCGCTACACGGCGCCGACCGTGCAGGACAATTCGACGCTCGCGGTCGAGATCAACGACCAGCTCGTGAAGTCGTACCGGCTCGGGCCGGCGCACGCCGAGGACGCGCGCGGCCGCATGCAGCTGCCGATGCTGTCGGTGCCCGAAGGCCGCGTGACGAGCGACGTCGACATTCCGGCGTTCCGCGTCGGCAGCGGCAACCAGCTGCAATTCCGCTTCACGCTCGATTCGCAGAAGACGGGGCTCTGCTCGAGCACCGCGACCGAACCGCAGCGCGCGGCGATCGACCCCGATTCGACGATCGATTTCTCCCACTTCGTCCATTACGCGCAGTTGCCGAACCTCGCGTATTTCGCGAACAGCGGCTTCCCGTTCACGCGCTTCGCGGACCTGTCGCAGACGGCGGTCGTGATCGCGGACCGGCCGACGTCGCAGGAGCTCGAGGCGTACCTGACGATGCTCGGCCATATGGGCGAATGGACCGGCTTTCCGGCCCTGCGCGTGCAGGTCGCGCGGCCCGGCGACGTCGCCGCGCTGACGGCCAAGGACCTGCTCGTGATCGACGGCGCGCCGGCGTTTGCGCTGCTCGAGCGCTGGCGCGCGGCGCTGCCGCTGTCGCTCGGCGAGGAGGGTGGTGCGGGCGCCAGGCGCGTCGTGTTCACGGTGAAGGAGCGCTGGCGCAACGGCGTCGGGATGGCCGAGGGCGGCGCGCATATCGAGCAGGCGGGCTCGCTCGCGGCCTTGCTCGGCTTCGAGCTGCCGGGCAGCCGCGGCCGCAGCGTGGTCGCGCTGACGGCAACCGACGCGCCGCACCTGAACGATCTGCTCGACGTGTTCGAGAACGCCGGCCTCGTGTCGCAGCTGCAGGGCGACCTCGCGCTGGTGCGGCCGGGCACGGTCGACAGCATGCGCGTCGGCGAACCGTACGTGGTCGGCTTCGTGCCGTGGTACGCGCGGCTCTGGACGCATGCGGCGCGGCATCCGGTCGTGCTTGGCGTGGTCGGCGTCGTCGCCGGGCTGCTGCTCGCGCTCGGCACGTTCAGCGTGCTGCAAAGGGTTGCCGCACGGCGACGGGGGATGTGACGGATGGCGCAGGCAAGGGCAGGGCGACGGTTGAACGGGCCGGCGCGCCGCGCGGGTATCGCACTCGCGCTGACGCTGGTGGCGTCGGTGGTGGCTTCGGTGGCGCTGGCGGCCGGCAGCGCGAGCACCGCGGGGACGCGTGACGCGGGCACGAGCGCAGGCGCGGGCACGGGCTGTGTGGCCGCATGGCCGCGCTGGGATGCGTTCAAGCGCGAATTCGTGTCGGCCGACGGCCGTGTGATCGACGTCGGCTCGGCCGATTCGCGCACGGTGTCGGAGGGGCAGGCATACGGACTCTTCTTCGCGCTCGTCGCGAACGACCGGCCCGCGTTCGACCGGATGCTCGCGTGGACCGAGAACAACCTCGCGCAGGGCGACCTGAGCGCGCACCTGCCCGCGTGGCTGTGGGGCCGCGCGGCGGACGGCGCGTGGCGGGTGCTCGACGCGAACGCCGCGTCGGATGCCGATCTGTGGATCGCGTATGCGCTCGTCGAGGCCGGCCGCCTGTGGCGCGAGCGCAGCTACTCGGCGCGCGGCGCGCTGCTCGCGAAGCGCGTGCTCGACGATGAGACGGCTACGGTGCCGGGGCTCGGCGTCACGCTGCTGCCGGGGCCGACCGGCTTCCGGCTCGCGCCCGACCAGTGGCGCGTCAATCCGAGCTATTCGCCCCCGCAGGTGATTCGCGGGCTTGGCGCGCGGCTGCCGGACGATCGCCGCTGGGCGGCGCTCGCGGCGAGCACCGGGCGCGTGCTGCTCGACACCGCGCCGAAGGGCTTCTCGCCCGACTGGGCGCTGTTCCGTGCGGGCGCGGGCTTCGCGCCCGATCCGTCGACGCACGCGGAAAGCGCGTATAACGCGATCCGCGTGT
>NZ_JAAGPL010000367.1:0-4219 GCF_017104785.1 Burkholderia sp. Ac-20353
GTCCCGCATCGCGCACGGGTGGCGCGGCCGCTGCGCTCGACGTGCTGCGCAATGCCGGCATGCGCGTGTCGACCGATCGCACGCGCGCGGCCGCGGCTACTGCCACTGCCGCGAAGCCGGCTGCGCAGCCTGCCGCCGCAAAGCCGGCCGCCGCAAAGCCTGCCGCGCCGCGTCCGGCCGTGCAGGTGCCGACGCCGCGCGCCGCATCCCGCGCGCCGCAGGCCGATACGCGCCAGGCGCCGCCGCCGTGGGAAGACATTCCGCCGGACGACTACGTGCCGCTCAGCGCGGACGAGATGTTCGGCGGCCCGCCCGACGACGGTTTCGTTCCGGTGTTCGACAGCGGGCCGGACGACGTGCGCGTCGCACCGAAGCCGGCGGAATCGCGGCCGGCCGCGCCGGTCGACACGCGTGCGCTGCCGCCCGCGATCGCGCTCGATCCGATCGGCTTCGACGGAGAATGGCCGGCGCTCGCCGCGCAGCTGCCGCTCAAGGGTGTCGCGTACCAGCTCGCGTTCAACAGCGAACTGACGGCCGTCGACGCGACGACGCTCAAGCTGTCCGTGCCGGTGCCGCAATACGCGGACGCCGCGCAGGTTGCGAAACTGAAGGCTGCGCTCGCGGATGCGCTCGGCAAACCGGTCGACGTGACAGTCGAAGTCGGGCCGGCACGGCGCACCGCGGCGGCGCTCGATGCGGCCGCGCGCGCGGCGCGCCAGCGCGAGGCGGAGCAGGAGATCCATGCGGATCCGTTCGTCCAGCAACTCGTACGCGAGTTCGGCGCGCGCATCGTCGAGGGCTCGGTGCGACCGCTCGCGGACGCCGCGGCGCCGGCGGACGGCGTGCCGCCGACGCTGCATTGAACTGACGGCGCCGCAACAGGCACAATTACGCTCATCTACACTGGCCGGCACGCGCCGCGTGCCGGCATTCACACGATCAAGAAGGAGTATTCCCATGTTGAAAGGCAACATCGCCGGGCTGATGAAGCAAGCGCAGCAAATGCAGGAAAACATGAAGAAGATGCAGGAGCAGCTTGCGCTGATCGAAGTCGAAGGGCAGTCGGGCGCGGGCCTCGTCAAGGTGACGATGACCTGCCGCAACGAAGTGCGCCGCGTGTCGATCGACCCGAGCCTGCTCGCGGACGACAAGGACATGCTCGAGGATCTCGTTGCGGCCGCGTTCAACGACGCCGTGCGCAAGGCCGAAGCGACGTCGCAGGAAAAGATGAGCGGCATGACGTCCGGCCTGCCGCTGCCGCCGGGCTTCAAGCTGCCGTTCTGAGCGCAGCGCCTGTTTTCGCTTCAGTCGACGCATGAAACAGCCGTCCGCCTTGTCCGCCCTCGTCGAAGCGCTACGCGTGCTGCCCGGGGTCGGCCCGAAATCCGCGCAACGCATGGCGTACCACCTGATGCAGCACGATCGGGAGGGCGCGGAGCGGCTCGGCCGTTCGCTGCTGTTCGCGACCGAGCACCTGCAGCACTGCGAGAAGTGCAATACGTTCACGGAAGCGCAGATCTGCGAGGTCTGCAGCGACACGGAGCGTGACCCGACGCTGCTGTGCGTCGTCGAGACGCCCGCCGACCAGATCATGCTCGAGCAGACGATGACCTATCGCGGCCTGTATTTCGTGCTGATGGGGCGGCTGAGTCCGCTCGACGGCATCGGCCCGAAGGAAATCCATTTCGACCGCCTGGTGCGGCGCGCGTCGGACGGCATCGTCAAGGAGGTCGTGCTCGCGACCAACTTCACGAACGAAGGCGAGGCCACCGCCCACTATCTCGGCCAGACGCTGAAGGCGCGCGGGCTGGCGGTGACGCGCCTCGCGCGCGGCGTGCCGGTCGGCGGCGAACTGGAATACGTCGACGCGGGCACGATCGCGCGCGCGATGCTCGACCGCCGCACGATGTAACGTTTCGGCCGCCGCCGTGCCGGCGACGCCGTTCCTCATGCCAGGGAGACACATGAGCACCAGCCAGGGCCCGCTCGCGGGCGTCAAAGTGCTCGAATTCGGTACGCTGATCGCGGGGCCCTTCGCGTCGCGGCTGTTTGCCGAATTCGGCGCGGAAGTGATCAAGATCGAGGATCCGAAAGGCGGCGACCCGCTGCGCAAGTGGCGCAAGCTGCACCCGGAGGCGGGCGGCACGTCGCTGTGGTGGTCGGTCCAGGCGCGCAACAAGAAATCCGTCACGCTGAACCTGAAGTCGGACGCCGGCAAGACGATCGCGCGCCAGCTCGCGCGCGAAGCCGACATCGTGATCGAGAATTTCCGCCCGGGCCTGCTCGAGAAGCTCGGGCTCGGCTACGACGTGCTGTCGGCCGACAATCCGGGCCTCGTGATGGTGCGCCTGTCCGGCTACGGGCAGACGGGCCCGTATCGCGACCGGCCGGGCTTCGGCGCGATCGCCGAATCGATGGGCGGGCTGCGCCACATCACCGGCTATCCGGAGCTGCCGCCGCCGCGCATCGGCATTTCGATCGGCGATTCGATCGCCGCGCTGCACGGCGTGATCGGCGCGATGATGGCGCTGCATCACCGCAACGTGAACGGCGGTGCGGGGCAGGTGGTCGACGTCGCGCTGTACGAGGCCGTATTCAACATGATGGAGAGCGTCGTGCCGGAGTACGGCGTGTACGGCATGGTGCGCGAGCGCACCGGCGCGTCGCTGCCCGGCATCGTGCCGTCGAACACCTATGCGTGCCGCGACGGCAGCATCGTGATCGGCGGCAACAGCGATCCGATCTTCAAGCGGCTGATGAAGGCGATCGAGCGCGACGACCTCGCCGACGATCCGGCGCTCGCGCACAACGACGGACGCGTGCCACGCACGCAGGAAATCGACGCCGCGATCGCCGCATGGCTCGCGCCGCGTACGATCGACGCCGCGCTCGAGGTGCTCAATGCGGCGGACGTGCCGGCCGGGCGCATCTACAGCGTGGCCGACATGTTCAGCGATCCGCAGTTCGTCGCGCGGCAGATGATCCAGCGCTTCACGCTCGCCGACGGCACCGAGATTCCGCTGCCGAACATCACGCCGAAGCTGTCCGGCACGCCGGGCGATACGCGCTGGCTCGGCCCGGCGCTCGGCGAGCACACCGACGAGGTGCTGGGCGGCCTCGGCTACGATGCGCAGGCGATCGCTGCGCTGCGCGAAGCGGGCGCGATCTGACCGGAAAAGGCCGCCGCTTAACGTGGCGGTGTGTGGCGGTGCGTGGCGCGCCGAGCGCGGGTCGACGGTGGCCGGACTGTCGCTCTCGCGCCATCTTTCCTCGGTTACAATCGCCGGATGCGAATCCTACTCAGCAACGACGACGGCTATCTCGCCCCCGGTCTCGCGGCGCTTCACGACGCGCTGCAGCCGCTGGCCGAGCTCACGGTGACGGCGCCCGAGCAGAACTGCAGCGGCGCATCGAATTCACTGACCTTGTCGCGGCCGCTGTCGATCCAGCGCTCCGCGAGTACGGGTTTCTTCTATGTGAACGGCACGCCGACCGATTCCGTGCACATCGCGCTGACCGGCTTGCTCGACGCGAAGCCGGATCTCGTCGTGTCGGGGATCAACAACGGCCAGAACATGGGCGAAGACACGCTCTATTCGGGGACAGTTGCGGCGGCGACCGAAGGCATCATGTTCGGCGTACCCGCGATCGCGTTCTCGCTGGTCGACAAGGACTGGGCACATCTCGCCGATGCGGCGCGCGTCGCCGCCGAGATCGTGCAGCACTATCTCGCCCATCCGCTGCCCGGCCATCCGTTGCTGAACGTCAATATTCCGAACTTGCCGTACGACGAGCTGAAAGGCTGGCAGGTCACGCGCCTCGGCAAACGTCATCCGTCGCAGCCGGTGATCCGCGAGACCAATCCGCGCGGCGAGCCGATCTACTGGATCGGGCCGCCGGGCGAGGCGCTCGATGCGAGCGAAGGCACCGATTTTCATGCGGTCGCAAACGGTTTCGTGTCGATCACGCCGCTGCAGCTCGATCTGACGCACACGCAAATGCTGTCCGCGACGCACGACTGGGCGCGCGCCGGCGGGTGCGCTTCATGAGCGGCGAGCGCGCGAAGCGGTTCCCGCTCGCGCTCGAGGATCTCAAGCGAGCGCCGCGCAAGGCCGAAGGGCGGACCGGCGAGCGCCACGCGGCGGGCGACAGTGCCCGCCAGCGGGTGTCCGGCGGCGCGGCCGCGAGTAGATCGGAAGCGCACACGTCTGCACTCCAG
>NZ_JAAGPL010000368.1:0-4162 GCF_017104785.1 Burkholderia sp. Ac-20353
GCCGCGCAGCCCAACCGCTCGCGCTGGCTCGGGCCGATCGCCGGCCTCGCGGCCGGTCTCGGCATCGCGGCGCTGCTGTCCCACTTCGGCCTCGGCGGCGCGTTTGCCAGCATGATGTCGAACCTGATCGTGATCGCGCTGCTGGCGGCAATCGGCATCTGGCTGATCCGCAAGTTCATGAACCGCCGCCGTTCGAACGAGCCCGCGTACTCGGTGGGCAGCTCGGCGTCGGCGTCGGGCAATTACTCGCAGGGCCAGTCGTTCCAGGCCGGCAACGGCAGCAGCTATGCGAACGAGGCGCAGGGCGTGTTCGGCGGCGGTGCGGCAGCGGGCGCAGCGGCTGCGCCGCTGCAGGTGCCGGCCGGCTTCGACACCGAGGCGTTCCTGCGCAGCGCGAAGGTCTACTTCGTGCGCTTGCAGGCCGCGTGGGACCAGGGCAACCTCGCTGACATCCGCGAATTCACGACGCCGGAAATGTTCGCCGAGATCAAGATCGATCTCGACGCGCGCGGCAACGAGGCGAACCAGACCGACGTCGTGCAGCTCGACGCCGAGCTGGTCGCGATCGAGGACCGCGGCATCGAGCAGTCGGCGAGCGTCCGTTTCCACGGGCTGATCCGCGAAGCGGCCAGCGCGCCGGCCGCACCGTTCGACGAAGTGTGGAACCTGACGAAGTCGGGCGGCCACGGCTGGTTGCTCGCGGGCATCCAGCAGCTCAATACGCATTGAGCGCCGGGCCAGCCGGTCAGCGGGGCCTGCCGGCCAGCCGTCCCGGGCGGCCCCGCTGCGACCGCTTGCCGCTCGGGCATGCGGTCTGACGCGGGCGCCGGCCGATCCGACGTTACAATAGAAACCCGCGTGGGCGTCCGGCCCGCGCGGGTTTTTTCTTTCCCAGCCCGATGACCTTTGCCGCCAAGCCTTTTGCTGCTGCTGTCAATCATCTGCTCGCGCGTGAATCCTGGGCGCGTGACCGCCTGATTCCCTACGCGGGCAAGACCGCCCGTCTCGACGTGCCGCCCGTCACGCTCACGCTGCTGGTGCAGCCGGACGGCTATCTTTCCGCAGTCGATGCGCAGGACGCGCAGCAGGTCGACGTGTCGATCGCGCTTGCCGGCGATACCGTCGCGATGTTCCTGCAGGGCGGACAGGCCGCCGTGATGAAGCACGTGAAGATCGAAGGCGACGCAGAGTTCGCGACGCAGATCGCGAAACTGGCCGAGCATTTGCGCTGGGAACCGGAAGAAGATCTCGCGAAGCTGGTCGGCGACGCGGCGGCTTACCGGATCGCGACGGTCGTGCGCGACGCCGGTGCCCGCGCACGCCGCGCCGGCCGCAATATGCTCGATTCTGTCGCCGAGTATTGGCTCGACGAGAACCCGCAAGTCGTCCGGCGTGCGTCGCTCGCGGGCTTCGACGCCGAACTGGCGCGCGCGCGCGACGCGCTCGCCCGCGTCGAGAAGCGGATCGAGCGACTCGAACAAAAAACTGGCGTACGCGCGGGCGGCAGCCCGCGCGGCACGCACTGAGGGCCGCCGGGCATGCGTATTTTCCGTTTCATCAAAATTCTCTACACCGTCATCCGCTTCGGCCTCGACGAGGTGATGCTGTCCCGGATCGATGACCGCCGCGTGAAGCTGCTGCTGCGGATCACGACGATCGGCCGCCGCTATTCCGATCCGCCGGCGGTGCGGCTGCGCCGCGCGCTCGAAAGCCTCGGCCCGATCTTCGTGAAGTTCGGCCAGGTGCTGTCGACGCGCCGCGACCTGCTGTCGGTCGATTTCGCGAACGAACTGGCCAAGCTGCAGGACCAGGTGCCGCCGTTCGAGTCGTCGGTCGCGATCGAGCTGATCGAGAAGGCGCTCGGCGCGCCGGTCGACGAGCTGTTCGACGAATTCGAGCGCGAGCCGGTCGCGAGCGCGTCGATCGCGCAGGTGCATTTCGCGAAGCTCAAGCTCGGCGCGCACGCGGGCAAGGCGGTCGCGGTGAAGGTGCTGCGCCCGAACATGCTGCCCGTGATCGATTCCGATCTCGCGCTGATGCGTGACATCGCGACGTGGACCGAGCGCGTGTGGGCCGACGGCCGGCGCCTGAAGCCGCGCGAGGTCGTCGCCGAATTCGACAAATACCTGCACGACGAGCTGGACCTGATGCGCGAAGCGGCGAACGGCAGCCAGCTGCGCCGCAACTTCGCGGGCCTCGACCTGCTGCTCGTGCCGGAAATGTTCTGGGATTTCTCGACGTCGACCGTGCTCGTGAT
The DNA here is from genome assembly GCF_017104785.1 of Burkholderia sp. Ac-20353. Taxonomy (NCBI): domain Bacteria; kingdom Pseudomonadati; phylum Pseudomonadota; class Betaproteobacteria; order Burkholderiales; family Burkholderiaceae; genus Burkholderia; species Burkholderia sp. Ac-20353. The sequence goes on from NZ_JAAGPL010000368.1 coordinate 2,258, forward strand.
GGAGCGCATGTCGGGGGTGCCGATCAGCCAGGTCGAGACGCTGCGCACCGCGGGCGTCGACATCAAGAAGCTCGCGCGCGAAGGCGTCGAGATCTTCTTCACGCAGGTGTTCCGCGACGGTTTCTTCCACGCGGACATGCACCCCGGCAACATCCAGGTGAGCCTCGACCCGACCACGTTCGGCCGCTACGTCGCGCTCGATTTCGGGATCGTCGGCGCGCTGTCCGATTTCGACAAGAACTACCTCGCGCAGAACTTCCTCGCGTTCTTCAAGCGCGACTATCACCGCGTCGCGACGCTGCACCTCGAGTCGGGCTGGGTGCCGCCGGACACGCGCGTCGAGGAGCTCGAAAGCGCGATCCGCGCGGTGTGCGAGCCCTATTTCGACCGCGCGCTGAAGGACATCTCGCTCGGCCAGGTGCTGATGCGCCTGTTCTCGACGTCGCGCCGCTTCAACGTCGAGATCCAGCCGCAGCTCGTGCTGTTGCAGAAGACGATGCTGAACGTCGAGGGGCTCGGCCGCTCGCTCGATCCTGAACTCGACCTGTGGAAGACCGCGAAGCCGTACCTCGAGCGCTGGATGACCGAGCAGATCGGCCTGCGCGGCTGGTACGAGCGCTTCAAGGTCGAGGCGCCGCAATGGAGCAAGACGCTGCCGCAGCTGCCGCGCCTGATCCATCATGCGATCGCCGCGCGCCACGACGCGCCGCGCGCCGCGAGCGAGGAGCTGATGCGGCAGATCCTGGTCGAGCAGAAGCGCACCAACCGGCTGCTGCAGGCGTTGCTGATCTTCGGCCTGGCGGTGGGCGTCGGCGCGCTCGTCGCGCGCGTGCTGCTCGCGGTGGCGTACGGCGCCTGACGGAAACGAAGGAGGCATGGCGATGTCCGATCCGACTCGCGAGAACGCACCGGCCGCACCGGCCGTGCCAGGCGCTACGGATTTTTCGACGCGCGACCCGGGCGACGCGTCGTTCTGGGATGAGCGCTTCGCGCGCGGCATGACGCCGTGGGAATTCGGCGGCGTGCCCGACGGCTTTCGCGCGTTCGCGAGCCGGCGCGGCGCGAGCGCGGTGCTCGCGGTGCTGATTCCCGGCTGCGGCAGCGCGCAGGAAGCGGGCTGGCTCGCGCAGGCCGGCTGGCCCGTGCGCGCGATCGATTTTGCCGCGCAGGCGGTCGCGGCTGCGCAGGCGCAGCTCGGCGCGCACGCGGACATCGTCGAGCAGGCGGATTTCTTCGCGTATGCGCCGCCGTTCCCGGTGCAGTGGGTGTACGAGCGGGCGTTCCTGTGCGCGCTGCCGCGCGACCGGCGCGCCGATTACGCGGCGAAGATGGCCGCGCTGCTGCCGGCAGGCGGCGTGCTGGCCGGCTATTTCTTTATCGGCGCGACGCCGAAGGGGCCGCCGTTCGGCATCGACCGCGCGGAACTCGACGCGCTGCTCGCGCCGTACTTCGAGCTGGTCGAGGATCTGCCGGTCGCCGATTCGCTGCCGGTGTTCGAGGGGCGCGAGCGCTGGCTCACGTGGCGCCGCCGCTGATGCCGGCACTGAGGTTGGCACAGCGCGGCAGTTGCCGGAGTGCGCCGGGGTTTCGGATATAATTCAAGGTTTTGCAAGCCGTTTCCAGTTTCTGCGGGAAAAAATATCATGCCGATCTACGCCTATCGATGCGAAGCGTGCGGTTTCGCGAAGGATGTGCTCCAGAAGATGAGCGACGCGCCGCTGTCGCAATGTCCCGAATGCGGGAAGGATGCATTTCGCAAGCAGGTGACTGCTGCGGGTTTCCAGCTGAAGGGTTCTGGTTGGTATGTCACCGATTTCCGCGGCGGCTCGGGCGGCACCAGCGCACCAGCCACCGCAACCGCGTCGGGCGACGCGGCGCCGGCTGCAGCGGCGACAGGCGCGACGT
>NZ_JAAGPL010000369.1:0-4047 GCF_017104785.1 Burkholderia sp. Ac-20353
GCCACGGCCGCGACATCGGCCGCCGCGTCGGCAGCCGCGTCGGCGGCTGCCGTGGCCACCGCGCCGGACACGTCGTCGCCGCGCGCGAAACCCGGCGCGAAGTCGGACACAAAGCCAGGCGCGAAACCCGGCACACAATCGGACGCGCAGTCCGGCGCAAAACCGGGCGCAATACCCGGCGCAAAGGCCGCCACGAGAACGGACGCACCAATCGCAGAAGCCCACCTCAAGGACGTCATCGTGACCGCCGAACGGCGTGTGCAATCGGCGCAGCGGGTCGGCACGTCGGTGTCGGTCGTCTCGGGCGACGAGCTGAAGACGCTGAACGTCGAAACCGTCAACGACCTGCAGCACGCAACACCGAACCTCGAGGTCGAACCCGCGTTCGGAGGCGGGCAGCCGCAGTTCCGGATTCGCGGCGTCGGCTTCAGCGACTACACGTCGAACAACGCGTCGACGGTCGGCGTGAACGTCGACGACGTCGCATACGCGCTGCCGATCCAGACCCAGGGCCAACTGTTCGACATCGCGCGCGTCGAGGTGCTGCGCGGGCCGCAGGGCACGCTGTACGGCCGCAACACGACGGGCGGCACGATCAACTTCATCACGAACCAGCCGACCCGTGACTTCGAAGCGGGCGTGTCCGCCGAATACGGCACGCACAACCTGTTCACGACCGAGGGCTATGTGTCGGGGCCGCTGAGCGATCGCGTGCGCGGCCGCTTCGCGTTCACGACGCAGGACTTCGGCGCGTGGCAGAACAACCGCGCGACGAACCAGACGCTCGGCAACCATGACAGTGCGGCCGCGCGCGGCCAGCTCGACTGGGACGTCACCCGCGATTTCAAGCTGCACTTCGGCGCGCACGGCGGCTTCGACAAGTCCGACAACGAGGGCCTGTACCTGTTCACGCCGTACACGTCGGCCAAGACCGGCCAGGTGATCCCCGCCGACGCCGACCACACGAAAACGGGCTGGGGCGTGAGCCCCGCGTTCTCGCGCGTGACGGGCTTGTCGACCGACGCGAAGCCAGGCCGCAACAACGTGAACGGCGGCGTCGACCTCACCGCGACATGGAACCTCGGCCCGGTCGAGCTGAAGAGCATCACCGCGTACAACTACCTGCACCGTCGCGAATACGCGGACTGGGACGCGACGCAGAATCACGACTCGGACGAGTACTTCGACGACACCGTCAACGAAGTCACGCAGGAGCTGCGTGCGTCGTCGCGCGGCGACACGCGTCTGCGCTGGGTCACGGGCCTGTTCTACTCGCACGACGATCTCGACGAGAAGTTCTATTCCGACTTCAGCGACCGGCTCGGCTTCATCGCGCTGTCTCGCTACCGGCAATCGGTCGATACGCTCGGCGCGTACGGACAGGCGACCTACGACATCACGAAGCGCCTGCGCGGCATCGTCGGGCTGCGCCAGGAACACGAGAAGCGCGAGCTGCGCGGCTTCGCATCCGGCATGCTGACGCCGTCGTTCGTGCCGTTCGCGGGCTTCCAGGCCGGTGACGTGAACCAGTCGCTGACGTCGAACGGCACGTCGGGCAAGGTCGGCCTCGAATTCGATCTCGCGCCGGCGACGCTGCTGTACGCGAGCGTGAGCCGCGGCTACAAGTCGGGTGGTTTCACCGCGCACAATACCGGCAACTCGAGCGCGCTCGCGCCGTTCAAGCCGGAATCGCTGACCGCATACGAAGTCGGCTTCAAGAGCGACCTCACGCGCACGCTGCGCTGGAACCTGTCGGCGTTCCACTACGACTACCGCGACCAGCAGGTGCTGTCCGCGACGTTCGACCCGAATTCGCAGTCGCTGATCGGCACGTTCGTCAACGCACCGAAATCGCGCATCGACGGCATCGAGACCGAGCTGAAGTGGCAGCCCGTGCGCGGGCTCGAGTTCTCGCAATACGTCGGCTACAAGGGCGGCAAGTACACGGCGCCGTTCGTCACGTACAACACGCAGGCATCGGCCGCGAGCGGCCACAACGTGTTCACCGACTACAACGGCACCGCGCTCAGCTTCCCGCGCCTCAGCTACGGCGGGCAGGTTGCATACAGCTGGCTCGCGGACGGCTACCGGCTGCGCGCGGAGACGAACTACAGCTATCGCGACGCGTATTCGCAACTGCTGCTGCTCGGCCCGAACTACACCGCCGACGCGTACTGGCTCTTCAACGCGAGCCTGACCGTCACGTCGCCCGACCGGCACTGGGACGTCGCACTGTGGGCGCGCAACCTGTTCAACCGCCAGTACGACCTGACGAAGAACTTCTTCCTGCCCGGCACGAACGTCGCCGCGGCGGGCCAGCCGCGCACGGTCGGCGTGCGCGTGACCTACACGTTCTGAGGAGGCTCGCAGGATGACGCGCCGCACCGACAGGATGAAACTCAACGCGATGCTGAACGGCACCGGCAGCCACGTCGTCGGCTGGCGCCACCCGCTCGCGCAACCCAACGGCAACCGCGATTTCGCGCATTACCGCCGGATGGCGCGGACGGCCGAGCGCGGCAAGTTCGACGCGCTGTTCGTCGCGGACGTCGTCGCGACGCAGGGCAGCCACGTCGACTCGCTGCGCCGCAGCGCACGCGCCGAGACCTTCGAGCCGCTCACGCTGCTCGCGGCGCTCGCGGCCGTCACGCACCGCATCGGCCTGATCGCGACCGCGACGACGACCTACAACGCGCCGTACCACATCGCCCGCAAGTTCGCGTCGCTCGATCACCTGAGCGGCGGCCGCGCTGGCTGGAATCTCGTCACGTCGGTCGTGCCCGACGAAGCCGCGAACTTCGGCGCGGCGCCGCATCTTGCGCACGCCGATCGCTATGCGCGCGCCGACGAATTCCGGCGCGTCGTCGCGGGGCTCTGGGATAGCTGGGAAGACGACGCATTCATCGAGGACAAGGCAACCGGCCTGCATTTCGATCACCGCAAGCTGCATGTGCTCAATCATCACGGCCCGCATTTCAGCGTGCGCGGCCCGCTGAACGTCGCGCGCGCGCCGCAGGGCCATCCGGTGCTCGTACAGGCCGGGTCGTCGGACGCCGGCCGCGAACTCGCGGCACGCTGCGCGGAAGTGATCTTCACCGCGCAGCATCGGCTCGACGACGCGCAGGCCTTCTATGCGGACGTCAAGGGGCGCCTCGCGCGCTACGGTCGCCAGCCCGACCATCTGAAGATCCTGCCCGGCGTGATGCCGATCGTCGGCGCCACCGAGGCCGACGCGCGCGACAAGCTGCGCGCGCTGCAGGACCTGATCGATCCGGTGCTCGGGCTGCGCCTCGTCGCCGACAACGCCGGCGACATCGACCTGTCCGGCTATCCGCTCGACGGGCCGCTGCCCGACCTGCCGCCGAGCAACCGCAGCCAGAGCCGGCAGCAGCTGATCGTCGATCTCGCGCGCCGCGAGAACCTGACGATCCGCCAGCTCTACGAGCGCTTCGCGAGCGCCGGCGTGGTGGCCGGCACGCCGAAGACGATCGCCGACCATTTCGAGGAATGGTTCCTTTCGCATGGCGCGGACGGCTTCAACGTCGCGTTCGCGTGGGCGCCCGGCGGCCTCGACGACTTCGTCGAGCTGGTCGTGCCCGAGCTGCAGCGCCGCGGGCTGTTCCGCACCGAATACGAAGGGCCGACGCTGCGCGACCAGCTCGGCCTGCCGCGCCCGCCGTTCGTGCGGCCGCCATCGTCGTTGCGCGGCGATACGGTGGGCCCGGTCGGAGGAGAAACCGCATGACGCGACGCTTCCGACTCGGCATGCTGACGCGCGTCTACGCGCCGGACGCATCGAACACGTCCGCGCGAGTGCTACACGACACGCTCGCGCTGATCGAGGCCGCCGAAGCGCTCGGTTTCGACAGCGCGTGGGTGGCCCAGCATCATTTCGGCCGGGAAACCGGCCGGCTGCCGTCGCCGCTCGTGCTGCTCGCGGCCGCCGCGCGCCGCACGCGCCGCATCGCGCTCGGCACCGGCGTGATCGTGCTGCCGCTCGAATCGCCGCTGCGCGTCGCCGAGGACGCCGCCGTGCTCGACGCGCTG
>NZ_JAAGPL010000370.1:0-4031 GCF_017104785.1 Burkholderia sp. Ac-20353
TGGGCGCGCCGGGTCAGCGACGAGGATGCCGCTGGCGCGGGCCAGTCAGGCCAGACGCGTCATGCGCTGCCGCTGCCGCGCGTCGTACCGCCCGCGCCGCGCAGCGCCGCCGGACCGCGCGCGGTGCCGAGCGTCGTGCTGACGCCGAAGGAGCGCGCGATTCTCGAATTGCTCGCGCGCAACCTGTCGAACAAGGAAATCGCAGTCGCGCTCGCCGTCGGCGAGGAAACCGTGAAATGGCACCTGAAGAACCTGTTCGGCAAGCTCGACGCGAGTTCGCGCAAGCATGCGGTGCGCCGCGCGCTGGTGCTCGGCCTCCTCGAAAGCGCGCAGTAGCGCCCCGCAGTAGCCCCCCTTTCCCCCGTCGACTCTCCGTAACCCTGCCCCCCGCGCGTGGGGGGGAGCGGCCGCGCGCCGTTGCGTAGTCTTTCCGCATGACGCAACCCGACGTCGCCCGCGACGTCGGCGCGCGTCGCCTGACGATTTCCCCCGCTTGAACCGGGCAGGCTCGCTCCCGCCCGGCCATCACACCAACATGGAGACTTCGATGAAGACGAAACTGGTCGCGCTCGCCGCGCTTGCCGCCTGTTCGGCAGCCGCGCACGCGCAATCCTCCGTCACGCTGTACGGCGTGGTCGATACGGGCATGCTGTACCAGAGCACGTCGGCCGCGTCGTTCAGCCCCACCGCGCCGAACACCGGCAAGGTGTTCCGGATGAAGGACGGCGGGATCTATTCGAGCTTCTGGGGGATCAAGGGCCGCGAGGACATCGGCGGCGGGTATGCGATCAATTTCAAGCTGCAGGGCTCGTTCGACAGCGGCACCGGCAAGCTCCAGCTGAGCGACACGCCGGGCGCGGTCGCGATCTTCAACCAGGTCGCGTCGGTTGGCGTGTCGGGCCCGTTCGGCACCTTTACCGCGGGCCGCCAGATCGTGCCGATGATCTATGCGATCGCCGATACCGATGTGCGCAACGCGGAGTTCTTCGGCAGCGCGCTGACCGCGTGGCTCGGCATCAACACCGCGGCGGGCTGGCCCGGCACGAGCACCAACGGCGCGATCGGCGCGCTGTACGACAGCAATGCGCTCGTCTACCAGTCGCCGACGTTCGGCGGCGTGTCGGTCGCGCTCGAATATGCGCCGGGCGGCGTCGCCGGGCAGATCCAGGGCGGCACGCGCGAGTCGGTCGTGCTCAAGTACTCGAACTATGGACTGAATGCGGCGGCCGTCTACTACAACGGCCACGATGCGAACCCGGCGCCCGGCTCGACGCCGACCGGCGTGAACAACAACCGCTTCATGTACTTCGGCGCGAAGTACACGATCCACGATTTCTCGGTATCCGCATCGTACGGGAACGGCAAGAATCCCGCGCACTCGGACCAGGCGAATTTCGACATGATATCGGCCGGTGTCGGCTATCGCTTCACGCCCGCGCTGCAGGTCACGTCGGCCGTGTACTACCTGAAGGACCGCAATCGTTCGGCGAACAAATCGACGTCGGTCGTGCTCGCGGCCGACTATAGCCTGTCGAAGCGCACGATGGTCTATGCGCAGGTCGGCCACGTGAACAACCGCGGCACGATGGACCAGATGCTCGCGTACGGGCAGCCGGTCGCGCCGGGGGCCGGCACGACGGCCGCGATGATCGGGATCCGGCATAACTTTTGAGGGGGGCGCCTAGCCGGGGGCGCCTAGCCGGGGCGCGTAGCTGGGGACGCCCGGCCGTCAGCGAAGCTTACGGCAAGCAAGCCCTGACGCCCGCCGGCTGCACCGATTGCGCAGATCGGCTACAGTGGCCGGCTTGGCGCGCCCCGCCGTGCCGGCCGGCATGACTGCCCGTTCCGTTGTCGCGGACGGGCGCGTCACGCCCGCGGCACGGCGGATCGCGGATGATCCACCCGACGAGCGAATCTTCCATGCCCGATCTGTCCGCCTTTCCGATCACGCAAAAATGGCCGGCCCAGCATCCCGACCGCCTGCAGCTGTACTCGCTGCCGACGCCGAACGGCGTCAAGGTGTCGATCATGCTCGAGGAAACCGGCCTGCCGTACGAGCCGCATCTCGTGCGCTTCGACACGAACGACCAGCTTTCGCCGGCCTTCCTGTCGCTGAACCCGAACAACAAGATCCCGGCGATCGTCGACCCGAACGGCCCGGACGGCAAGCCGCTCGCGCTGTTCGAATCCGGCGCGATCCTGATCTACCTCGCCGACAAGACGGGCCAGCTGATCCCGAAGGATCTCGCGGGCCGCTACGAGACGATCCAGTGGGTGATGTTCCAGATGGGCGGCATCGGCCCGATGTTCGGCCAGGTCGGCTTCTTCCACAAGTTCGCGGGCCGCGACTACGAGGACAAGCGTCCGCGCGACCGCTACGTCGCCGAGTCGAAGCGCCTGCTCGGCGTGCTCGACGCGCACCTCGCTGAGCGCAAGTGGATGATGGGCGACACGTACACGATCGCCGACATCGCGATCTTCCCGTGGGTGCGCAACCTCGTCGGCTTCTACGAAGCGGGCGATCTGGTCGGTTTCGGCGAGTTCCGCCACGTCGCCCGCGCGCTCGACGCGTTCGTTGCGCGCCCGGCTGTCGCACGCGGGCTCAATATCCCGGCGCGCGACTGATCCGCACGGCCGGTCGCGCGTTCGACGCGCCGGCCACCGCATACCCGCCGCGTCGCGCGGCGGGCGGCCTGCGTCGCCGCGAACCGGCACCGGCCGGTCCCACCGCACCCGCAGCTCGTCTGGCCGGCCGTTTCCCGAATTCCCGAATCGCAGCGCGAGTCACCGCCGCGCCCGGCCTTGCATCCGACCTAGTCGGGATCGCCGCCGGCCTCGCCCAATCCCGCCAGCAGCTTGCCGAGCAGCCGCGCGAGCTGCGCCTCCTCCGCGTCGGTCAGCGACGCGAGCATCGCCCGCTGGTTGTCGACATGCGCGACCACGGCGTCGTCGATCAGCGCACGGCCCGCGTCCGTCAGCGCGACGAGCGTGCCGCGCCCGTCAGCCGGATTCGGCCGGCGCTCGACCCACCCAGCCTTCTGCAGCCGGTCGATGCGCGCGGTCATGCCGCCCGACGACATCATCAGCGCGTCGTACAGCGCGGTCGGCGTCAGCGCGAACGGCGCGCCGCTTCGGCGTAGCGTCGCGAGCACGTCGAATTCCCCCGGCTGCATCCCGAAGCGCGCGAACAGCGGATTGAGACGGTCGCGCGCGATCACGAGCGCCGCCTCCTGCAGCCGCCCCATCACGAGCATCGACGACGCGTCGAGATCCGGACGCTCGTCGCGCCATTGCGCGACTGCCTGTGCGGCTCGATCCATTGAGGTTCCATCCCTTGAGGCTCCATCCCTTGATGGCTCCATCTATTAACCCTCCTCGGCGAACAAGTTATCTTGACGTCGAGATAAATCGGCATTTATCTTGACGTCGAGACAATTTACACGAAAACGCGCGGCGCCACGATTCGGCGCCGCGCCCGACACCGAGGGCTACACGATGAATCGCTTCAACACACCCGGATGGCGGCTCGCCGCCATCGTACTGGTCGGGCTGAACCTGCGCCCCGCGCTCGCGGCGGTCGGCCCGCTGCTCGACATGATCCAGCGCGCGACCGGCATCGCCGACAGCACCGCGAGCCTGCTCACGACGATCCCGATCGTGCTGATGGGGCTCGGCGCGCTGTGCGCGCGCCGCCTGCAGCGCTCGCCCGGGATCGTGGGCGGCGTCGGAATCGGCATCTTGCTGATCGGGCTCGCGTGCGCGGCGCGCGTCGGTGCGCAGCATGCGTGGCTGCTGCTCGCGAGCGCGTGCTGCGCGGGCGTCGGCATTGCGATGGTGCAGGCGTTGCTGCCCGGCTTCGTGAAGGCCAACTTTGCGACGCGCATCGGCGGCGTGATGGGCGTCTACTCGACGTCGATCATGGGCGGCGCGGTGCTCGCAAGCGTGGCCGCGCCGCTCATCGCGACACGCTGGGGCTGGCTCGCGGCGCTCGCGTGCTGGGTCGTGCCGGCGGTCGTGGCCGCACTCGCGTG
>NZ_JAAGPL010000371.1:0-3793 GCF_017104785.1 Burkholderia sp. Ac-20353
TCGCCGGCCTGCCGGCCGCGCCCGAGCCGGCGTTCCCGCCGTGCCCGGCGCGGCTCGGGCTGTATCCGGTCGTGCCGAGCGCGGACTGGGTCGAGCGGGTGCTCGACTGCGGCGTGCTGACCGTACAGCTGCGCGTGAAAGGTGCGGCGCCCGACGTGCTGCGCGCCGAGATCGCAGGTGCGGTCGCGGCGGGGCGTCGCCATCCGGATGCGCGCGTGTTCATCAACGATCACTGGCAGATCGCTGCAGATGCGGGCGCGTACGGCGTACATCTGGGACAGGAAGACCTCGAGACCGCCGATCTCGCCGCGATCGCGCGCGCGGGCCTGCGGCTCGGGCTGTCGAGTCACGGTTATTACGAAATGTTGCGCGCGCTGCACGTGCGTCCGAGCTATCTCGCGCTCGGGCCCGTGTTCGCGACCCGGACCAAGGCCGTCGCCGCGCCGCCGCAGGGGCTCGCCCGGATCGCCCGCTACGCGGCCTTCGCGGGCCCGCAGGCGCCGCTCGTCGCGATCGGCGGCGTCGCACCGGACACGCTGCCGGCCGTGCTGGCGACGGGCGTCGGCAGTGTCGCGGTGGTCAGCGCGGTGACGGGCGCCGCGGACTACCGTGCGGCGCTGGTTGCGTTGCAGCAAATGTTCACAGGATAATTTGACAATCGTTGACCGGACGGCCGAGGGCAGCGTCACGACATGTTTCCAATGCAGGCCCTATAATTCGGCGTTCTGCGTAAAAGGACTGTCAGCTCCGTGAGCCCTTCTCCCTCCGAGACACTGCTGGAACTCCGCGACGTCGATTTCGGTTACGGCGATCGCCTCGTGCTGTCGAACCTGAACCTGCGCTTCGCGCGCGGGCAGGTGGTCGCGGTCATGGGCGGCTCGGGCTGCGGCAAGACCACCGTGCTGCGCCTGATCGGCGGGCTCGTGCGCGCGCGCCGCGGCCAGGTGCTGTTCGATGGCGCGGACGTCGGCGCGCAGACGCGTGACGGCCTGTACGCGCTACGCCGCAAGATGGGGATGCTGTTCCAGTTCGGCGCGCTGTTCACCGACATGTCGGTGTTCGAGAACGTCGCGTTCGCGCTGCGCGAGCATACCGACCTCCCCGAGGAACTGATCCGCGATCTCGTGCTGATGAAGCTCAACGCGGTCGGCCTGCGCGGCGCGCGCGACCTGATGCCGTCCGAGGTGTCGGGCGGCATGGCGCGGCGCATCGCGCTTGCGCGCGCGATCGCGCTCGATCCGCAGCTGATCATGTACGACGAGCCGTTCGCGGGCCTCGACCCGATCTCGCTCGGCATCACCGCGAACCTGATCCGCACGCTGAACCACGCGCTCGGCGCGACGTCGATCCTTGTCACGCACGACGTGCCGGAATCGTTCGCGATCGCCGACTACGTGTACTTCCTGGCCAACGGCGGCGTGCTCGCGCAGGGCACCCCCGACGAGCTGCGCGCATCGACCGATCCGAGCGTGCGCCAGTTCATCGACGGCGCGCCGGACGGCCCGTTCAAATTTCATTACACGAGCCCGCCCCTCGGTGCGGACTTCGGGCTCGGCGGAGGGCGCGCATGATCAGCGCGATCGGACGTTACGTCATCGGCGGCCTCGAGCGCGCGGGCTACGGCACGCGCCTGTTCGTGCGCCTCGTGCTGGAATTCTTCCCGCTGCTGCGTCGGCCGCGGCTCGTCACGAAGCAGATCCACTTCCTCGGCAACTACTCGCTCGTGATCATCGCGGTGTCGGGCCTGTTCGTCGGCTTCGTGCTCGGCCTGCAGGGCTACTACACGCTGAACCGCTACGGATCCGAGCAGGCGCTCGGCCTGCTCGTCGCGCTGTCGCTCGTGCGCGAGCTCGGCCCGGTCGTCACGGCGCTGCTGTTCGCGGGCCGCGCGGGCACGTCGCTGACCGCCGAGATCGGCCTGATGAAGGCGGGCGAACAGCTGACCGCGCTCGAGATGATGGCCGTCGATCCGCTGAAGACGGTGATCGCGCCGCGCATGTGGGCGGGCATCATCGCGATGCCGCTGCTGGCCGCGATCTTCAACGCGGTGGGCGTGCTCGGCGGCTACTTCGTCGGGGTCGTGCTGATCGGCGTCGATCCGGGCGCGTTCTGGTCGCAAATGCAGGGCGGCGTCGAGGTCTGGGCCGACGTCGGCAACGGCGTGCTGAAGAGCATCGTGTTCGGGTTCGCCGTGACCTTCATTGCACTGTTTCAAGGGTACGAAGCGAAGCCCACGCCTGAAGGCGTGTCGCGCGCGACCACCAAGACGGTCGTGTTCGCGTCGCTCGCGGTACTCGGCCTCGATTTCCTGCTGACCGCGCTGATGTTCAGCTAAGCCTCAGCCAAGCCAAATTTTGGGATGACGATGAAAAAGACTGCTCTCGACTTCTGGGTCGGCCTGTTCGTGGTGCTAGGCTTCCTCGCGGTGCTGTTTCTCGCGCTGAAGGTCGGCAACATGAGCTCGCTGTCGTTTCAGCCGACGTATGCGGTGAAGATGAAATTCGACAACATCGGCGGCCTGAAGCCGCGCGCGGCAGTGAAGAGCGCGGGCGTCGTGGTCGGCCGCGTGCAGTCGATCGGCTTCGACACGAACACCTACCAGGCGCTCGTGACGATCGGTCTCGACAAGCAATACCAGTTCCCGAAGGACTCGTCCGCGAAGATCCTGACGTCGGGCCTGCTCGGCGAGCAGTACATCGGCCTCGAGCCGGGCGGCGATTCCGAGATGCTGAAGGGGGGCGACACGGTCACGATGACGCAGTCGGCGATCGTGCTCGAGAACCTGATCGGCCAGTTCCTGTACAGCAAGGCAGCGGACGCGGGTGGTGCGAAGCCGGCCTCCGGCGCAGCCGCCGCGCCTGCACCTGCCGCAACCGCCGCACCGGCACCGGTGCCGGCCGCCGCGTCGGGCGCCGCTGCGCAATAACCACACGAGAGAATTCAAGAGGGTAACGATCATGCAGACGATTCGCATCAGCCACGCCGCGCTCGCGGTCGCAGCGGTGACTGCACTGAGCGGCTGCGCCACCGTGCAGACGCCGACCAAGGGTGATCCGCTCGAAGGCTTCAACCGGACGATGTTCAAGTTCAACGACACCGTCGACACGTATGCGCTGAAGCCGGTTGCGCAGGGCTACCAGAAGGTCGTGCCGCAGCCGGTGCGCGACAGCGTGACGAACGTCTTCTCGAACGTTGGCGACCTCTACATCGCGGCGAACAATATCGTGCAGCTGCGGATCGCAGACGGTGTCGGCGACCTGATGCGCGTCGTGATCAACACGGTGTTCGGCGTCGGCGGCCTGTTCGACGTCGCGACGATCGCGAAGCTGCCGAAGCACACGGCCGATTTCGGCGTCACGATGGGCCGCTACGGCATGCCCGCGGGCCCGTACCTCGTGCTGCCGCTGCTCGGGCCGAGCACGGTGCGCGACGCGGCGGGCCTCGGCGTCGACTATGTCGGCAATCCGCTCACCTACGTGAAGCCGGACGGCCTGAGCTGGGGCGTCTACGGCGTGAACCTGATCAATACGCGCGCGAACCTGCTCGGCGCAGGCGACGTGCTCGAGGCGGCGGCGATCGACAAGTATTCGTTCGTGCGCAACGCGTACCTGCAGCGCCGCCAGATGCTGGTCGGCAACGCGCGCGGCGAAGCGGGCGCATCGTCGGGCAGCGAAGCGCTGCCGAAGTACGACCTGCCGGACGACGGTTCGGCAGCACCGGCAGCGGGGGCCGCCGGAGCGGCCGTCAGCGGCAGTGCGGCACCGGCGAGCGCCGCGGCGCCTGCAGCCGCGTC
>NZ_JAAGPL010000372.1:0-3885 GCF_017104785.1 Burkholderia sp. Ac-20353
TCTCGCCGTGGGCGAAGTTGATCATGCCGATGATCCCGTAGACCATCGAGTAGCCGATGGCGATCAACGCATAGATCGCGCCCAGCGTCAGGCCGTTGACCAGCTGCTGGGCGAATTGCGGAAAGAAATCAGTCATGTGCGGGAAACTCCCGTTTGCGCCGTGCCACGCGCCGCCGTCGCCGGATCGCGGCGAGGTTGCGCGCAACGCACGGTATCGTCTCGATGCGCCCACGGCCGCGTGAACGGCCAATATGCAGCCGCCCCGCCCGGATCACGAGCGGGGTGGATGTATCGGGGCGGGTACGCCGGTCAGTTGGAAGCGACGGTCTTGGTCGCGTCCTTGTGCCACGTATAGACGACGAACTTGAACGCCTTCAGGTCGCCCTGCGGGTCGTACGCGACCTTGCCGATCGGCGTGTCGAACGTGTGCTGGTGCATGTACGCGGCGACCTTGGTCGCGTCGGTCGTCTTCGCGCCTGCGATCGCGTCGGCGATGATCTTCACCGCTGCGTACGACGGCATCTGGAACGGACCGTTCGCGTCGCGCTTCTTGTCGGCGAATGCCTTCACGAGCGACGCGTTGGCCGGGTCGGCCGTGAAGTCGGCCGGCAGCGTGACGAGCATGCCTTCCGACGACGGGCCGGCGATCGCCGTCACGTCCTTGTTGCCGACGCCTTCAGGCCCCATGAAGGTGGCCTTCACGCCCTGCTCGCGCGCCTGGCGCATCAGCAGGCCCATTTCCGGGTGGTAGCCGCCGAAGTAGACGAAGTCGACGCCTTGCGACTTCAGCTTCGTGATGATCGCCGAGTAGTCCGAATCGCCGGCATTGATGCCTTCGAACAGCACGACCGGGATCTTCGCGGCTTCGAGGTCCTTCTTCACCGACGACGCGATGCCCTGGCCGTACGACTGCTTGTCGTGCAGCACCGCGACCTTCTTCGGCTTCACGCTGCCGATGATGTACTTCGCGGCGGCCGGGCCTTGCTGGTCGTCGCGGCCGATCGTGCGGAAGATGAAGTGGCGCTTCTTGCCTTCGGTCAGTTGCGGCGCGGTGGCCGACGGCGTGACCATCACGATGCCTTCGTTCTCGTAGATGTCGGACGCGGGAATCGTCGAACCCGAGCACACGTGACCGATCACGTACTTGATCTTCTGGCTGACGATCTTGTTCGCGACCGCGACGGCCTGCTTCGGTTCGCAAGCGTCGTCCATCATCACCACTTCGAACTTGTTGCCGCCCGCACCGCCTGCCGCATTGATCTGCTCGATCGCGGTCAGCGCGCCGGCCTTCACCATGTCGCCATACTGCGCGACCGAACCGCTCATCGGCCCGGCGATGGCGATCTTCACGGTTTCCGCTTGCGCGGTGGCGGCGCCGGCGGCGAACAGCACGGCGGCGACGGAAATGGACGTAAGACGGGACAGCGTCATCTGGAGCTCCTCGATGTTGTTAGTCATACGGGCAAAGGCGGCATGACTTGCGCAATCGAACAGCACCCGGGGCGAGGACATGGAACACGCCCGAGACGCGGAGACGGACCTTGTGCGGAATGAGACTTGTGCGGGGCCCGGCTCTTACCACTCCCGAAGGGAGCGTTTGGTTCGGAAAGACAACGTGATGCGTCTTGCATTGCGCAAGCTTTTCGCCTGCCCCGCTTGCCGAACCGCTCTTCGGATGGATGGTCCGACAGCCGTTGGCAAGGCAGTCGAAATTATATGAGCGTTTTTCAATCGTCTGTCAAAAATGCCGACCAACCAAGGGAAAACACGTAGGACTGTTGAGCGGCACGGTCGCAATCGCAGCGCAACCCGATTTAAAAGGGAACGTTTGCGTGCGGCGCAATCCGGTTGCGATCGCGCGCCGGTTTTCGCCGCCTGTCCTTATCGGACAACGCTTTCGTGCATGCCGCGTGCGCGGCGGCGTGACTTGGTGATTTAAAGGGCCGCATCGCGTGGGCGCGGCGCGTGAACGACGCAGGAAGCAGGCACCATCGTCGTGCATCGCCTCCCTCGGCGAAATCATTCGATTTGCCGACTGATTTCGATACACCGAAAGTGTATTGTTAATTTTGTGAAATAATGCGACTCCCCGGTTTGGTCGCCGCATCCTCCGCAGAGACCGTCACCCTCTCAAACGAGCAGTGGGCGTTACCCTCGCGCAGCAGCGTGTCCAGCCGGCGGCAACGTCTCAGTGCCGCATCGAAGCTGTAGCACTCCCGGAACAGCGTCATCTGCAGCGCACGAGGCTTCGTATCCAGTTGCGACGCAACGTTCTCGAGCGACCACGGATACCACGGCAGCCGGAACATGTTCTGCGCAAGTGCAAGCCCGAAGCCCCTGCCATTGCTCGAGTAAATCGACGTGAGCGTGTCCCAGTCAGGTTCCAGCAACGGGCCTTTCACCGTCAGGCCAAGCTCTAGCCGACCGGCGACCGCACCCGTCTCGTCCGGTGCCATCTGAACGTCGAACAATTCCTCGGGCCGAACAGGGACGTTGCTGCCTCGACAAACCAGTTCTCCGCCGCACGCAGTCGAAAGCTGGAGAATTCCACGTTCGGAATGCCATCTCAGCGGAAACGGAAATCTCAGTGCCTTCAGTTCGACGCCACGCGTCGCAATAAATTGATAGGCCAACACGTCTAGCCAACGCTGTGCGCAAGTTGCCCTTATGCAGTATCCATGTCAGCGACGACCGGTGCCGGGTCGGGCGCGACGGTGCCCCAAGAGCACGTCGTCCATCCGGCTGCGACACGGTCGCCGCAATACGTGGTCCGGGCTCAGGCTCGATAGCCGCCACCGTCACGATCAAGAAGGCGCAGCAACGCGGTCCATTCCCGGTCGAGGTGCACCGTGTCGAGGTACGCATAGTCGTCGTGCTGCCTGGCCGCGTGCTCGCACACTTCCGGCGACGGAATCGTCACCTTTTGTCCGGCAGACAGTGTCGCGACCTGGATCTCGCATGCCTTGTTCAAGTAGTACATGCGCGTGAAGGCTTCAGCCACCGAGCGGCCGGTGGTCAGCAGCCCGTGGTTGCGCAAGATCAGGTAGTCCTTTTCGCCGATCGACCTGACGATGCGCTGCCGCTCATCGAGATCGAGCGAGATGCCTTCGTAGTCGTGGTACGCAACGCGGTTGTAGAACTGCATGCTGATCTGGTTGAGCGGCAGCAGCCCGCATTCCATCGCTGCGACGGCCATGCCGTACGTCGTATGAAGATGCACGACACATTCGACATCGTGCCGCGCTTGATGCAATGCGCTGTGTATCGTGAATCCGGCCGCATTGACTTCGAATCGCTCGTCGCCGATCGGCTTGCCGTTCACGTCGATCTTGACGAGGGACGACGCCGTGATCTCATCGAAGAACCATCCATGCGGGTTGATGAGAAACTGGTCGTTGGTACCCGGCACACGCGCCGAGATGTGCGTGTAGATGAGATCGGTCAGCTCGAACTTGGCGGCCAGGCGGTACGCGGCCGCGAGCTGTATGCGCGTGTCCCATTCCGCTTCGGAAATATTGCGCGGCTTGCGATTGATGTGCGGATCGGTGGTCGAAATCATGACGAATGTTCTCCGTTAAAGACGACAACTGTCGTTGCCGATGACATGTGACGTAGCAGGTGCGAATCCCGACTTCGGGCAAGAGGGGTTTCGCGAGAAAATCAACAATCATAGTTAAGGATTTCTTACGAATTCAGGGACAATCTCGAACAGATCACCGACAAGACCGTAGTCGGCCACGCTGAAGATCGGTGCTTCCGGATCCTTGTTGATCGCGACGATCACCTTCGAATCCTTCATGCCGGCCAGGTGCTGGATCGCACCCGAGATACCGACCGCGATGTACAGCTGCGGCGCGACGATCTTGCCGGTCTGGCCGACCTGGT
>NZ_JAAGPL010000373.1:0-3757 GCF_017104785.1 Burkholderia sp. Ac-20353
CGGGCGTGACCGCCGGCCTCCGCATGCTGCCGGCCGCGCGGTTCACTTGAGCAGCGCGTACGGCCCGCCGCGCTCGAGCGCGCGCCGGTACGCGGGCCGCGCGTGGATCGTGTCGAGAAAGCGTGCGATCGCCGGATGCGCGCCGCCATCGCCGCGCGCGGTCGCCGCTTCGAGCGGGAAGCTCATCTGGATGTCGGCCGCGCTGAAGCCGTCGCCGACGAACCAGCCCGTGCGGCGCAGCGTATCGTCGATATGGCCGAGATGCAGCGCGATCTGCGGATCGATGAAGCTCGATTGCAGCGACGCCGCGATCTTGCGCGCGATCGGCCGCGCGAAGAACGGCATCGGCGCGTTCGCGATCCGCAGCGCGACGAGCTTGAGCAGCAGCGGCGGCATCGCCGAACCTTCCGCATAGTGCAGCCAGTACGTGTAGTCGAGCCGCTCGGGCGTGCCGGGCGACGGCGCGAGACGGCCCTGGCCGTAGCGTTCGACAAGGTACTCGACGATCGCGCCGGATTCGGCGAAGGTGCGTCCGTCGTCGGTGACGACCGGCGACTTGCCGAGCGGATGGATCGCGCGCAGCGCGGGCGGTGCGAGCATCGTCTTCGGATCGCGCTCGTAGCGAGCGATCTCGTAAGGCACGCCGAGCTCCTCGAGCAGCCAGAGCACGCGTTGCGAACGCGAGTTGTTCAGGTGGTGGACGGTGAGCATGGCAATGCCGGAGCGGGGGCGGGAACGACATCATAGAGCGCGGTGCGCCGATGCGGGCCGCTATTCGTGCGGAGCGCGGGCTGTCGCTTGTCGCTGATGTTCTTTACGTGCGCTCGGCAGTCGCCTGCCGCCGCTGTCCATCACGCGCGCTCGGCAGCCGTCCGCCGCCGCCGCTGTCCATCACGCGCGCCGCACCGCGATCCACGCACCCCAGAACAGGCTCGCGAAAAACCGCAGCGGCGCGTCGAAACCGGCATCGTCCAGCAGCCGGTGCACGGCCTCCTCGGTCGCGGGCGGATCGGCGCCCTGCAGGATCTTCGCGAGCTTCTCGCGGACCGCGTCGGGCGTCGCGCCCTTCATGCGCCAGCGTTGCTGCCACGCGTCGAGCAGGCGCGGATGGTCCGCGTAGCGGCGGTAGTTGCCGGCGACGACGAGCGGCGCGCCGGGTTTCAGGCGGCGCGCGATCGCGTGCAGCAACGCGGCCTTCGCGTCGTCGCCCGGCAGATGATGGAGCACGCCGATCAGCGTCGCGCCGTCGAACCGCGCATCTTGCGGGGCGCTCGATCCGTCGTCCTGCTGGCCGTTGCTCCGGGCGTCCGGCGAGGATCGCGTTGCAGCTTCGAGCGGCAGCGTGTCGACCTCGCCTTCGACGAAGCGCGTGCGCGTGCCGAAGCCGGCGGCTTCGACGTTCGCGCGTGCAAGCGCGAGCATCGGCGCCGACGGATCGACGGCCGTGAAGCGCCAGTCCGGCTCGAGCGCGGCACACACGAGGATTTCCTGCCCGGTGCCGCCCGCGCCCGCGACGAGGACTTGCGCGTCGCGCGCGCCGATCGTCGACGCGAGCATGCAGGCGGTGAGTTCATGGCACGCGTCGTAGCCGGCGAGCGCGATGCGGGACTGCTCGGCGTATTCGTTCGCGCGCGCCGGATCGAATTTCGCGGCGCTGGTGGGGAGCGACATGGCGGGTTCCTCGGGTTGACGGCGAACGGTGTGTCCGCGGGCGATCGGGCAGAGCGTATGCGTGCGGATGCGCGGCAACAAGGCAAGCGGTCATTCCGGTATGCGCGCTACCCTGCAGCGCAGGACGACGCGTTTCCCGGGGTCGATACTCAATTAAAAAACCTCGCCCGCGCGCATCGCCACCACCGAAGCGGCGCATACTGTCTTACTCTTTCCCGCTTGGCGACCCGCATGCCAGGCCCTCTGCGCCGCGCCGACGGCGCAACCGTGCAGCCCGGCACGCACGAGGAGCGCACGATGTCCGATTGTCCGCACGATCCGTACGCGCATCACTACATCCACTGTCTGCCGTTCGGCGCGCAGCCGTGCGGCGCGAGCTGCGCGACGCCGCGCACGCATTTCCGCGTGTGGGCGCCCGGCTGCACCCAGGTCCAGCTGGAGCTCGACACCGGCAGCGGCATGACCGTCGTGCCGATGACGGCAGCCGGCCCGAACTGGTTCGAGGTGTTCGCCGACTGCGGTGCAGGCGCGCGCTACCGGTATCGCCTCGACGACACGATGTCGATTCCCGATCCCGCATCCCGTTCGCAACCCGAAGGGCTCAGCGGCCCGAGCGAGGTCGTCGATCCGCGCGCGTTCACGTGGCGTCACACGTTCTGGCACGGGCGTCCGTGGGAAGACATCGCGCTGTATGCGATCCGGCCGGATGCGGCCGGCGGTTTCGAAGGCGTGCGGCGCCGTTTGCCGCAGCTCGCCCACCTCGGCGTGACCGCGCTCGAACTGCTCGCGTCGCCGCACGACAGCCTGCCGTTCGCGCCGCTCGCGGTCGATGGCGGCCCCAACGCGCTGAAGGCGCTGATTGACGACGCGCACGGCTACGGTCTCGCGGTCATGCTCGAACTCGATTACGCGCGGTTCGGCAGCGGGACCGACGCGCTGCGTCATTACTCGGCGCCGTTCTTCCACACCCGCGACGATCCGCTGCAGGCGCCGCCGCTCGCGCTCGACCATCCGGAAGTGTGCGATTTCTTCTGCGACAACGCGCTGTACTGGATCGAGGAATACCGTTGCGACGGCCTGCGCCTGCGCGAGGCGGACCGCATTGGCGTCGCATGGCTGCGCGAGATCGCGGACCGGGTGCGCGCCGCAACGCCGTCCGACCGGCTGATCCACCTCGTGCTCGGCAGCGAGCGGCATCCCGCGCATCTCGCGGATACCCATTTCGACGCGCAGTGGAACGGCTGCGGCGAGCGGGCGCTGCACCGGTTGACGGATGCCGCGTCGACGCATGACGGGATCTCCGCGCATCAGTCGATCCACACGCTCGCGCGCGCGCTGACGGCGGCGGGCACCGCGTTCCAGCCGGCGCCGCCGGCCGAAGGCGGCGCGCCGGAAGCCGCGTTACCGCTGACGTCGCTGGTGCTGTCCGACGGTGCGTGGCAGGATCGCGAGGCGGGTCTTGCCGCGCTCGCGCTGTCGTTGCTGACGCCGCAGATTCCGCTGATCTTCGACGAGACGGCGCGCGATCTCGAGCGCGCGCATTTCGTGCAATCGGCGCTCGCGGTGCGCGCGAAGCTGATCGCGCCGCGGCTCGCCGACTGCCGGCCGCAGGACGCGCATACGCTGCGCATGAGTGGCGCCGGCGAGGCCGATGCGCTGCTCGCGTCGTGGCGGCTTGCCGATGGCGAAACGCTCAGCATCGCGCTGAACCTGTCGCCGGAAGCGGTGCCGTTCGACGCACCGGGAGGGATGGTGGTGTTCGAGACGCCGGGACGCGCGCGCGACCGGGTCGATGGCGGGGAGCTGCCGCCATACTCGCTCGTTGCGTGGCTGACGGGCGACGTCAATCAGTACGCGCTGACGCACGACGTGCGCCGGATCGACGACGGCACGTGGCGCGGGATGCGCGCATGAGCGCATGAGCGCTGGCCGCGCGCGGCGGCGTTACCAGAAGCCGCGGATGCCCGCGATGCCGTGCGCGCCGTGGCGGCGCGCGTCGTCGAGGTGCGCGCGGGTCATGCCGCCGAGCGCATAGACGGGCACCGCGACCTGCGCGGCCCAGGCCTCGAACCGGGCCCAGCCGAGC
>NZ_JAAGPL010000374.1:0-271 GCF_017104785.1 Burkholderia sp. Ac-20353
TCAATAGCTGAGTGATCGTAACATGTAAGTAATGTTCCGTGATGCATAGACAGACTCACAAGCAATATCACTCGCCAGATCGAGCGTTGTTATCATGTGATGCTAGATATCACCTATCAGAAGAACTAACTCTTATACACGACTACGAATATATTTCAATATACTCGTTCTATTTGACTATACATTTTTTCGAGCAGCCTTCTTTTTTTCCTTTTTTTTTTTTTTTTTTTTTTAATGATCCGGCGCCCACCGAGCTCTACACCAGTTCCGC
>NZ_JAAGPL010000375.1:0-3436 GCF_017104785.1 Burkholderia sp. Ac-20353
TCGTCGTGCAGCAGCGATTCGGGCGTCGGCGCGGGCGTCACCATGCGCTCACCTTGCCGATCGCGGCGGCGACGCGCTGCCAGCGGGTCGGCAGCGTCGCGTCGACTTCGCCCGTCGCCGCGTGCGCGCGGCAGCCGCCGCGCTCGATCGCAGCATCGGTGCGCACGCTCCAGCCGAGCGCGTCGAGTTCTTCCTGCAGGTACGCCTCGACGACCGGCAGGTCGGCCGGATGTACCGCGAGGGTCGGCGCGCCGGACAGCGCGGGCTCGGCCGCGAGCACGTCGCGCACCGCGGCGACGAGCGCCGCGGGATCGTGCTTCACGTGCTGGCGCACGACCTGCTGCGCGATGTCGAGCGCGAGCTGTGCGACGTCCGACGCGAGATCGTGTTCGGCGGCTGCGAGCGCCTCGCGAAACGACGTCGCGAGCGCCGCAAGCTGCGCGGCCTGCGCGCGCACTTCGGCCTGGCCGGCTTCGAAACCTTGCTGATAGCCCTGCTCATGGCCGGCCTGGTAGCCGTGCGCCTGTCCTTCGACGTGGCCGGCCGACAGGCCTTCCGCATGCGCGGCGTCGCGCACGCGCTGCAGTTCCGCGGCGAGCTCGGCGGCGGCCGCGGCCGCTTCGTCGCGCGGCAGCGGGGGCGGCGGAGGAGGCGGCGGATCGAACGACGCCATCTCCCAGCGCTGGTACGCGGTCATGTCGCGCACGCGTTCGCTCGCCTGATCAGACATACGCGTCTTCCGCCTTGCCGCCTAGCACGATCTGGCCGTTCTCGGCGAGGTTGCGCACGATCTGCAGGATGCGGCGCTGCTGCGTCTCGACTTCGGACACGCGCACCGGGCCGCGTGCGTCGAGATCCTCGGCGAGCAGCTCGGCCGCGCGTTGCGACATGTTCGCGAGGAATTTCTGGCGCAGCGCGGGCGGCGCGCCCTTCAGCGCGATGATCAGCGTCTCCGACTCGACTTCCTTGAGCACCATCTGGATCGCGCGGTCCTCGAGGTCGAGCAGGTTCTCGAACACGAACATCTGGTCGACGATTTTCTGCGCGAGCTCCGGATCGTACTGGCGCACGCTCTCGAGCACGCCCTCTTCGTGGATGCTCGTCATGAAGTTCAGGATCTCGGCCGCGGTGCGGATGCCGCCCATCGGCGCGCGCTTCAGGTTGTCGCTGCCGGACAGCAGGCCCGTCAGCACGTCGTCGAGTTCACGCAGCGCGGCCGGCTGGATGCCGTCGAGCGTCGCGATCCGCAGCATCACATCGTTGCGCAGCCGCTCGGTGAAGCACGACGTGATCTCGGACGCCTGGTCGCGGTCGAGATGCACGAGGATCGTCGCGATGATCTGCGGATGCTCGTTCTTGATCAGCTCGGCCACCGCGCCCGAGTCCATCCACTTGAGGCCTTCGATCCCGCTGGTGTCGCTGCCCTGCAGGATCCGGTCGATCAGCACGCCGGCCTTGTCCTCGCCGAGCGCCTTCGTCAGCACCGAGCGGATGTATTCGTTCGAATCGAGCGACAGCGCGGTGTGCTGCTCGGCTTCCTTCGCGAACTCCTGCAGCACTTCCTCGACCTGCTCGCGCGTCACGTTGCGCAGCGCGGCCATCGCCACGCCGATCTTCTGCACCTCGCGCGGCGCGAGGAACCTGAATACCTGCGCGGCTTCTTCCTCGCCGATCGACATCAGCAGCAGCGCGCTCTTGGTCAAGCCTTCAGCGTTCATCGGACACCCAGTTTTTCACGACGGTTGCGACGATCTTCGGATCCTGGCGCGCGATCGTGCGCGCGTATTCGAGGTTGCGTTCGTAGCGGTTCTTGTCGCTTTCGAAGGCGAGCAGCAGCGCGTCTTCCTCTTCGGCTTCCTTGTCCGGCGCGGGCAGGCCGTCGAGCGCGACCGGATCCTCGGGCGACGGCAGCGCGGGCGCGACCGGCTCGGGCGGCGGGAACGCGCGGCGCATCGCCGGGCGCACGAACATGAAGTAGAGCGCCGCGGCCGCCGCCGCGATGCCGAGCCACTTCGCGGCTTCCTTCGCCATCTCGATCACGTCCGGCTGGCGCCACCACGGCAGGTCCGCGAACGGGTCGGACGCGGTCGAGAACGTGCTGTTGACGACGTTGACCGAATCGCCGCGCTTCGCGTCGTAGCCCATCGCGTCCTTCACGAGCTGCTCGACCTGCGCGAGCTTCGCGGGCGGCAGCGGCTGCATCGTCACGTGGCCCTTCGCGTCGGCGACCGGCTGGTAGTTGACGACGACCGCGACCGACAGCCGCTTCACGCTGCCCATCGGCTGCTCGACATGGCGGATCGTCTTGTCGAGCTCGTAGTTGGTCGTCGCATCCTTGCGGTCGCTGACCGGCGTCGCCTGCGGCCCGTTCGGGCCGTTGCCCGCGACAATCGGCGCGGAGGCCGGCTGCGGCGGCGTGTTCGACAGCGCGCCCGGCACGCCCGACGCGCCGCCCTGCGCGAGCTCGGTCGCGGTGCTGGTCTGCTGGCTGCGGATCGACGCCTGCTGCGGCGTGCCGTTCGGGCCGTAGCTTTCCGACGTCTGCTCGAGCTTCGAGAAGTCGACGTCGGCGCTCACCTGCGAACGCGCGTTGCCGGCGCCGAAGATCGGCGCGAGGATCGCGTCGATGCGCTTCTGCGTGTTGCGCTCGACCTGCTGCACATACTTGAGCTGGCTCGCGTCGAGGCCGGTCGCGGACGCGGTCTGGGTCAGCAGGTTGCCGTCCTGGTCGACGATCGTCACGTTCTTTGCGGGCATGTCGGGCACGCCCGACGACACCATCCGCGTGATCGCCTGCACCTGGCCTTCGTCGAGCACGCGGCCCGGGTACAGGTCGACGAACACCGACGCGCTCGGCGCTTCCTTGTCGCGCACGAACACCGACGGCTTCGGGATCGCGAGATGCACGCGCGCGCCGCGCACCGCGTTGATCGATTCGATCGTGCGCTGCAGCTCGCCTTCGAGCGCGCGCTGGTAGTTGACCTGCTCGGCGAACTGGCTGATGCCGAATTTCTGGTTGTCCATCAGCTCGAAGCCGACCGAGCCGCCTTTCGGCAGCCCCATCGCCGCGAGCTTCAGGCGCGTCTCGTGGACCTGGTTCGCCGGCACGAGGATCGCGCCGCCGGCGTCGGCGAACTTGTAGGGAACGTTTGCCTGCTGGAGCGCAGTAATGATTGCACCGCCGTCGCGGTCCGACAGGTTGCTGTACAGCACGCGGTAGTCGGGCGTGCGGCTCCACAGCACGAGCGCGACGATCACCGCGACCGCGAACGCGACGGCGATCATGAACGGCAGCTTCGGGTTGCCCTTCATTCGCGCGATGCCGGGAATCCGTTCCGCGAAGCCGCCGAACCCGAAGTCCGCGCCGGCGCCGCCCGTGCCCGGCAGCGCCGCGGCAGCGGCGGCGCCGGCCCCGGGGCTGGC
The DNA here is from genome assembly GCF_017104785.1 of Burkholderia sp. Ac-20353. Lineage (NCBI taxonomy): Bacteria > Pseudomonadati > Pseudomonadota > Betaproteobacteria > Burkholderiales > Burkholderiaceae > Burkholderia > Burkholderia sp. Ac-20353. Next base: position 3,424 of record NZ_JAAGPL010000375.1, read on the forward strand.
GAGGCCCGTGCGG
>NZ_JAAGPL010000376.1:0-3651 GCF_017104785.1 Burkholderia sp. Ac-20353
CCCAGCCGCACCACGACGACAAGCTCGCTCGCCCGGCGGCGGTCGCATCGGGCGGCGAGGTCAGCTCGATCCGCGTCGGCGTCGAGTAGGTCGATCAGCTGATCAACCTCGTCGGCGAGCTCGTGATTACGCAGGCGATGCTTGCGGAGACCGCGAGCGCGTTCGACCCGGCGCTGCACGACCGCCTGTTCAACGGGATGGCGCAGCTCGAACGCAACGCACGCGACCTGCAGGAAGCGGTGATGTCGATCCGGATGATGCCGATGGATTACGTGTTCAGCCGCTTCCCGCGGCTCGTGCGCGATCTCGCCGGCAAGCTCGGCAAGCAGGTCGAGCTCGTCACGTTCGGCCAGGCGACCGAACTCGACAAGAGCCTGATCGAGCGGATCATCGATCCGCTCACGCACCTCGTGCGCAACAGCCTCGACCACGGGATCGAGACCGTCGACAGGCGGCTCGCGGCCGGCAAGGACTCGGTCGGCCAGCTCGTGCTGTCGGCCGCGCATCACGGCGGCAACATCGTGATCGAGGTCAGCGACGACGGCGGCGGCCTGAACCGCGAGCGGATCCTCGCGAAGGCCGCGAAGCAGGGCATGCAGGTGTCCGACAACATCAGCGACGACGAAGTCTGGCAGCTGATCTTCGCGCCGGGCTTCTCGACCGCCGAGACGGTGACCGACGTGTCGGGCCGCGGCGTCGGGATGGACGTCGTGAAGCGCAACATCCAGTCGATGGGCGGCCATGTCGAGATCTCGTCGCAGGCGGGCCGCGGCACGACGACGCGCATCGTGCTGCCGCTCACGCTCGCGATCCTCGACGGGATGTCGGTGAAGGTCGGCGGCGAGATCTTCATCCTGCCGCTGAACTTCGTGATGGAGTCGCTGCAGCCGTCGGCCGACGACATCTACACGGTCGGCAACGGCGAGCGCGTGGTGCGCGTGCGTGGCGAATACCTGCCGCTCGTCGCGCTGCACGAGGTGTTCTCGGTGGACGACGCGCGCACCGACCCGACCCAGGGGATCGTCACGATCATGGAAACCGAGGGCCGCCGCTTCGCAATGCTGATCGACGAGCTGGTCGGCCAGCAGCAGGTGGTCGTGAAGAACCTCGAAACGAATTACCGCAAGGTGCACGGCATCTCGGCGGCGACGATCCTCGGCGACGGCAGCGTCGCGCTGATCGTCGACGTCGCGGCGCTGAACCGCGAAACCCGTGCGACGCACGGCGCCAGTTCCGGCGCCGCGCTCGCGATGTTCTGACTCTCGACATTCAACCGATTGGGGGCAAACGTGTCTGCTGAAGTCCAAATGATCAATCCGGCCGCGGCGAATGCGGCCACGAGCCGCCGCGACGCGGAGCATGGCGACGCGACGGGTCAGGAATTCCTCGTGTTCACGCTCGGCGACGAGGAATACGGGATCGACATCCTGAAGGTGCAGGAAATCCGTGGCTACGACAGCGTCACGCGCATCGCGAACGCGCCCGACTTCATCAAGGGCGTGATCAACCTGCGCGGGATCATCGTGCCGATCGTCGACATGCGGATCAAGTTCCATCTCGGCCGCGTCGAGTACGACCACCAGACCGTCGTGATCATCCTGAACGTCGCGCATCGCGTGGTCGGGATGGTGGTCGACGGCGTGTCCGACGTGCTGACGCTGTCGACCGACCAGATCATGCCCGCGCCGGAATTCGGCGCGACGCTGACGACCGAGTACCTGACGGGCCTCGGCACGGTCGACGGCCGGATGCTGATCCTGATGGACATCGAGAAGCTGATGTCGAGCCGGGAAATGGCGCTGATCGAGACGCTCGGCGTTTAAGGACGGTGCGCGCGCGTCGCGCGCGCAAGGAATCACGGGAGAATCTGCGATGCTGCAAAACTGGTCGATCCGAACGACGCTCACGGCGGTCGGACTCATTTTCGCTTGTCTCGCCGCGGCGGTCGGCGGACTCGGCCTGTTCGCGCTGAATCACGCGGGCCGTTCGCTCGACGCGATTGCGCACGTCGAACTGCCCGCGATCCATGCGCTCGACGACACGTCGTCGTACCTGCTGCGCGCGCGTGTGTCGCTCGACCGCTTCCGGTCGCTGACCGAGGCCGGCAACGTCGACGAGGCGCGCAAGGTGCTCGACCGCGCGCAGGAGCTGTACGCGAAGTCGACGCAGAACTGGCAGGCGTTCCAGGCGATCCCGAAGGACGACGTCGATGCCGCGCTCGTCGACGAGCTGAACGCGCGCTACACGACGATCGTCAAGGAAGGCGTCGAGCCGGAGTTCGCGGCCGCGCGCGCGGGCGACCTGGCCGGCTATCATGCGATCGCCGACACGAAGATCAGCCCGATGTTCGTCGCCTACGACCAGGCCGCCACGGCGGTCGTCGGCATGCTGCAGCAGCGCGCCGAAGCGCGCCATGACGCGACGCAGTCGCGTATCTCGCTGATGATCACGCTGATCGCCGCGGGCATCGCGCTGTCGGCGTTCTTCGTCGTCGCGATCCGCTTCGCGCTGCGCGGGCTGATCGTCCAGCCGCTCCGGGCAGCGGTCGCGCACTTCGAGCGCATCGCGGCGGGCGACCTGACCACGCCGGTCGAGGTCGTCGGCCAGAACGAAATCGGCCGCCTGTTCGCCGGCATCAACGCAATGCAGCAAGCGGTCACGACGATGGTGCAGGCGATGCATCGCGGCACCGAGTCGATCGACGTCGGCGCGCGCGAGATCGCGACCGGCAACATCGACCTGTCGCAGCGCACCGAGCAGCAGGCCGCGTCGCTGCAGGAAACCGCGTCGAGCATGGAGCAGCTGACGGGCACCGTGCGGCAGAACGCCGAGAACGCGCGGCAGGCGAGCCAGCTCGCGGTCAACGCGTCGGACATCGCGACCCAGGGCGGCGACGTGGTCGGCGAGGTGGTCGCGACGATGCAGGACATCGCGACGAGTTCCGGCAAGGTCGTCGACATCATCGGCACGATCGAGGGCATCGCGTTCCAGACCAACATCCTCGCGCTGAACGCGGCCGTCGAGGCGGCGCGCGCGGGCGAGCAGGGCCGCGGCTTTGCGGTGGTCGCCGGTGAGGTGCGTTCGCTCGCGCAGCGCAGCGCGGCGGCCGCGAAGGAAATCAAGCACCTGATCGGCGATTCGGCCGACAAGGTGCAGAGCGGCTCGGCACTCGTGTCGCGCGCGGGCTCGACGATGGACGAGATCGTGCAGGCCGTGCGCCGCGTGACCGACATCATGGGCGAGATCAGCGCCGCATCGGACGAGCAGTCGACCGGCATCGAGCAGGTCAATCGTGCGGTCGGCCAGATGGATGCCGTCACGCAGCAGAACGCGGCACTCGTCGAGCAGGCGGCGGCCGCGGCCGCGTCGCTCGAGGAGCAGACCCGCCAGATGAAGGCGATCGTGTCCGGCTGGCGCGTCGTCGGCGGCATCGCGCACGCGGCCGCGCCCGCGAAGCTCACGCATGGCGCCGCGCGTCCGGCGCCGCAGCCGAACGCGCTGCCGGCACCGGCGCCGGCCAAGCGCGCGGCAGCCGTCGCAGTCGAATCGAAGAGTGCGGCCGAAGGCGCATCGCGCAGTGTGGCTGACAGCCGCGCGCGCGCGCCGAAGGACGCGGGCCACGCTGGCCATTCGGGCCATTCGGCGCCGGCC
>NZ_JAAGPL010000038.1:0-57468 GCF_017104785.1 Burkholderia sp. Ac-20353
ACCCCTTTTGCCTGATGACCATAGCGAGTCGGTCCCACCCCTTCCCATCCCGAACAGGACCGTGAAACGACTCTACGCCGATGATAGTGCGGATTCCCGTGTGAAAGTAGGTAATCGTCAGGCTCCCCTAAGCCAGAAACCCCCGCCCGAAAGGCGGGGGTTTTTGCATTGGCGCGACGGAAAGGCGGGGGGCCACGCCGCTGCCCGGCGTCAGTACCGTCTCAGATCTTCAGCGTCATCGACAAGTACTTGAATACGGTCGAGACTCGCCGCAGATGCCGCGATTCCCGGTGCGTCAGCACCCACAGCTCGGTCTGGCAGTCGTGCAGGATATCGGTCAGTTGCACGAGATCGGATCGGCCGCGTGTCAGGAACGTAGGCAGGATGCCCACGCCCATGCCCAAGGCGACCAGTTCCATGACGGTCAGGATGCTGTTGACTTTGTAGTGCGGAACCACCTTCCGGAAATGACGTTTGCGCCAGATGACGGAAGGGTGGCCTGGAAGCGCGTCGTCCGGAGCGATCCAGCGCGCCTTGCCTGCCGTGACGTCTTCATAGCGTTGGACGACGTCGTACCGCTTCGACGCGAATAGTGCCACCTGGATCGGCCCGACATGCTTGCCTACGAGGTATTCCGGCGGCTGCTTGGTCGCGCGCACTGCGATGTCGGCATCCCGCCGGCCGAGATCGGCGATCTCATTGCCCGTGTGCAACTCGTACGTGAGCAACGGGTGAGTGGCTTCCAGTTGCTTCAGCGCAGGTGCGACCAGCCCGTGCAAGAGGGTGTCGGTGGTGGTGATGCGAACCGTGCCGCCAACCTGCTCGGGCATCTGCTGCGCAATCGAGCGGGCCGATTCGACCTGCACTTCCACCTGTTCCGCGTGTTCTGCCAGCGTCAGCGCGATTTCCTTCGCTCGATAGCCGGAGCGAGTCCGTTCGAATAGCTGCTGCTCCAGGCCACGCTCTATACGCCGAAGGTTGCGAAACACGGTCGAAGCGTCCACACCCAGTCGCTCACCGGCCTGGACCAGCGTCCCGGTGCGGGAGAGCGCCAAGATCGTTTCGAGGTCCGCGGCGTCTAGCTTGTACGGCATCGTCATGTCCCTCGCGCGTTGCGTTTTTGCATGCTCAAATTGTAATTGCGCGTATTTTGCAGGCGCAACTGCAATGCTAAATTCGGTGCCGATCTGCCAACTCTTGCAATAGGTACCCTTATGAATCAACCGATCCGGACCAGTGATATCGCTGTCACCTCTGGTGCGCCGGCGGTGCGGCGCAGCCCGCGGTTCGCACTTGGCGTGGCTTGAGATTGCGAGGCGACGACATGAGCTTCCCCGAATTCCACCTCGTCAGTCATGTGCTTTGCCCATATGTGCAGCGCGCGGTAATCGTGCTGACTGAAAAGGGCGTGCCGTTCGAACGCACGGACGTCGATCTGAGCAACAAGCCGGACTGGTTTCGCGGGATCTCGCCGCTCGGCAAGACTCCCGTCCTGCTCGTCGATGGCGCGGAAATCTTCGAATCGGCCGTGATCTGTGACTATCTCGATGAGACGCTCGAACCGCGTCTGCATCCCGATGCGCCGCTCGAACGCGCGCGGCACCGCGCCTGGGTTGAGTTTGGATCGGCGCTGCTGAACGCGATCTGGGGGTTCTACACGGCTGCGGACGAAACGGCTTTGACCGCAAAGGCCCGCGACATCCACGGGCGATTCGAGCAAATCGAAGGCTCGCTCGGCGCCGGCCCGTATTTTGGCGGAGCGCATTTCAGCATCGTGGACGCGGCATTTGGGCCGGTGTTCCGATATTTCGACGTGTTCGAGCAGATCGACGACTTCGGATTCTTCGCGCGCCTGCCCAAGGTTGCCGCGTGGCGGCAACGGCTCGCCGAACGCCCGTCCGTCCGCGCGGCGGTCCGGGCCGACTATCGGCATTTGCTGATGGACTTCCTGCTCAAGCGTGAGTCGGCTCTGTCAACGCGTATCCGCAATCAGGCGTCGTCCTCGCCGACGGGCAGTAAAGATTGAACGGAATCGCTTGAAGCTGCCAGCCTCGAACAGGGGCCGGCAGTTCTGCGGCAGTTCCCTTCAAGGCTACACAAGACAGGTTGGCCGGACGCACACCATCGACAGGCCACGCACACTTGGTCTTCATGCTGCTTCCGTTCCTGCCGCCAGCCCGCGCGTCCCGGGCACCTTACGGATCGGAAACGCATTTGCGTGGCACGCCTTGCACTGCGCGTTACAGCACGAATTCGCGAATGCGCTGTGCGTGAGCTTCCAGGCTCTCAAGGCCAAGATAGTGATGATGCTTGCCCGTGCGGACTTTCGCCGCATCGGCCACGAGCTTTTGCAGCAGCGCACCGCTTGCCGATGCATACGCAGAGGCGACGTCGACGCCATGCTCGGCCAGCGCCGCGCCGATGAGACGAGCGCTGTCGGATGCACCATACGCAACACACGACGCCATGACATCCGAATTCGGCTGAGCGCCGGCGTCGAGTAGCAACTCGATCAACGCGGGCGGTATTGCGCCCGACACCGACTCCAGCGAATCGGCTGCGACTGGACCACCAAGCTCGACCAGTGCCGCCGTCGCGTCATAGGCTTTTCGCCTAAGCCCATACTCGGTGGGAATCAAGCTGCCGACCAGCGGTTTGTCAAGATTTACGCCGGTAGACGCCAATTGTGTCACCAGCGCCGTGTCGTCATGATCGATCGCATAGCGCAGCGCCTTGCGCGCAAGCGCCGGCTGCGTAGCCAGCGTGCCGTTCGCGAGCGGTGTGCGCCAGTCGATCAACGCACGGCGGTAGAAGGCGATCAGCTTGTCGGCGAGAGGCTCGCTGATGCTGTCGCGATCCTTGCAGGCTTCGACGTAGTCGAGCAACGCTTCGCCCGTGCCGCTTTGGCCGTCAGGTTCCTGCGGATCGGCATCGAGCTGCAGCGCGCGAAAGGCCGCATGCAGATCGGTGGCGATGGTGGCGAGGCCGTCCTCGTGCAACCGGCCGCGCCACGCGGGTGGCAGTCCTTGCTTCCACGCCAGCACCTGGCCGCAATCGTCGGCCTCGGGGGCCGTCACGATGTAGACGCGATCGCAATACTCGAATCCGCCGAACGGCAGCACGTCAAGTTTGCCGGACCACGGTTCGCCACGCTCGTCGGCCGCCTCTTCTGCTAACTCGAGCTCGTGCGCGATCCATCCTTCCAGGTCCCGGTAGCCTTTACTGCCGTTGTAGAACAGCTCCGTCCAGCTGATCGCTTCCTGGTTGCCGTTCATCGGAAGCGTCAGGTCGTAATCGAGACTGCCTCCCGCCGTCAGTTGCCACAACTCGACGAGAGCGGGCGGGAGAGTGCCGTTGCAGGACGCTTGTACGGCGGCAACCTGGTCAGCGGGCATCGGCGGCTGCGCGTCGAAGATGACCCGGTTCGCGAACAGCACGATACCGTTGGCGCGCAATTGCGCAATTTCGTCGTCGGAAAAGTCGGTAGCTTGCATCGGAAGTGAGGTGTCAGGTTGACGGGGCGATTTCGCTTCCACGAATCGACAAATTAGCTGGGCTCATGCATTGTCGTCAACGTCCGGCAATTCATTCGCACGGGAGCCGTCACTGCATGGGCCGAACCGAGAAAGACGATCACCGTCTTTTGCAACGTCGGGCAATTTCCGTCATTTCCAGTCGGTTTCCATCGATTCATATATTTCGCATACCTATAGTTTGTCGCTCGGAGAAACCGTCCCGCACGCACGAATCACAAGTTGGCATGTCGGCCAATCGATCGATATGAAAAAAGTCAGGATGTCGCAATGCCATTGCGCTGCGCGACCTTCACGAGCTCGACCATATTCGGGGCATTGAGTTTGCTCATGAGACGTACCTTATAGGTACTCACCGTCTTGTGACTGAGCATCAGCGTATGCGCGATTTCCTGGTTGTTCATTCCCTTCACCAACAGGCCGAGGATCGTGATTTCGCGGTCGGTGAGCCCATCGAGTCCCGCGGCGGAGCCTTTGCCTTCGTTCGTCGCCACTTCCTGCAGGTTTTCGCGAAGCATGTCGGTGACCACTCGCGGGAAGTACGAATAGCCGGCGAGCAAGGCCTTTACGGCTTTGGACAGTTCATCCAGCCCGCCGTCCTTGCTGACAAAGCCGGACGCGCCGGCTTGCAGACAACGCATTGCATAGTTGCGCGTGTCGCCAGAGGTGAGCACCAGGATGCTGGAGTCCAGTTTGGCGCCGCGCAGGCGCTCCATGACCGAGAAGCCGTCCAGATCGGGAATGACCAGATCCAGCACTACCAGATCGGGCTTAAGAGTCCGGACGGCCTGGACGCCGTCGACCCCCGTACGGCACTCTGCGACGACTTCATAGCCGTCACGCTCCAAAATCACTCGCACTGCCATTCGAACCAGCGGATGGTCGTCCACGATCACAATACGAGGAATCACGGTCCCCTCTGCTTCATTGATCTTTTTTCGCCGAACACGTCATTCATAGCTTGGCAGTCCATTCTGTTTTCGGTTGAATCCGTTGCCGAAACGGTATCGGCGCCAATTTCCAAAAAGCCACCGTGCGTAGTACCGAGTGGTCGTTCGGGCAACTTTGTCGATCACCATACTCGAATGCGGATTGGCGGCGAATGGGCTGAGTGGCCCGTCAGATATTTCTCGACGAAAAACAGATTCTTCCGAATAGCCTGAACAGGCACTGGGCCGGCACACTTGTCGGCGTGGTGGCGCAATGGCTTGTCTGGCACCAGTCGCTTGGTGCGGGCCATCATTTTTTCGATTCATTTGTTATTGGAGCAAGGCGATGAAGAAAAAATTAGCAGGATTCGGGCTGGTTGCCGGTGTGTTGGTTGCTGCCGGTCATGCGCAGGCACAAACTGCGGAGATCAAGGTCACTGGCAGAATCGTGCCCGATGCGTGCCAATTCACGATCGGCAACGGCGGCGTCTATGATTTCGGCACCATCTCGTCGGACAAGCTCAATCAGGATGCCACGACGAAACTCGACGCCAAGACGCAGACCGTGGCCATCTCGTGCAATGCGGCTGCCAAGGTTGCGCTGAACGTGCGGGACAATCGCTCGGGTACGGCTGCAGGCGGCAAGGGCGACGACTACGAGTTCGGGTTGGGGGGCAAGGACAAGAAGAATCAAGCAGGCTACTACACGCTGGCTCTGACCCGTGCCGTCAGCGATGGTGCCACGTTGGACGTCCTGGCCGCTCCCGCCGGCTCCGACGCATGGGCTTTCGACGGCACGGGCGCGATGGCGAGCGGCCTCGCGCGCAAATCGTTTTCGGAATCGGGCAGCGTGGCGCCCGGGGCATACAAGAGCATCACGGCCAATCTGACCGTCACCCCGACGATCAACAAGTTGTCGGAGCTGGATCTTTCCAATGGCAGTGTCGATCTCGATGGCTCCGCGACTGTCGAACTGACCTATCTGTAAAAAACGTCCCGATTCGGCCGGAGCGTCGGCTGGCTGCGATGGCTGACGTTCGGCTCATGTTTTCGGAACGCTCGTTTCCAACAGGCGTCGGCGCGGTCTGCGCTCTCGAGCAGGGCACGCAGGGGAGCGATTCAAATCGTCGATGTTATGCGCACTGTCACGACTTAGAGGGTATGCCGATAGGCGGGCATGCGGTTCCGGGCTTCACGACGTTGGAGCTGAGCACCCGCCGACGTGCGTGCTGCCGCGATATGAGTTTGTCCATGCCGTTCAGAATGAGCGAGATATTTTTATGAGCTTGCAGAAGTTGTTGGTTCTTTCCGTGCTGGCGTGCACGTTGTCGAGCCCGGGCGCGACGTCGGCTGCCGACCTCAGCGTCAACGGGCATATCCGATCGGGCGGTGCTTGTAGCTTAACGCTGGGTAACGGCGGCGTCATCGACTTGGGCAATTTGTCGAACAATGACATTCATAAGAATGGCTCTTCTTTTTGGTACGACATGCCGTTGACGATCAACTGCCAGCACCCGACCAAGGTCGGGGTCGACACGATCGACAATCGCACCAGTACGAAGCCGCCCGAACTAACGAGCGCGGACCTTTTCGGTCTGGGCACTACCCTCGGTTATTACAGGGTCTTCAGTGTTCCTTTGGGCGGCTACGGCAATGCCGATGGGCAGCGCGCCTATGCGATTTGGCGGGATAAAGGCCAGACTACTTGGAGCGGTGGAGCGGATAACTGGGGTAAGTGGGGTTCCGATACAACCATGTCGTGGAAGGCGCAGGGCCCCACGTTGCCGGCGGCGTTCAAGACCCTGACGGACGTATTGAAGGTCCAGATCAATTTGAGGAAATCCATCGCGTCCACCGACGAACTCGAGATCGACGGTTCGGCGACTTTTGACCTCGTGTACCTGTAGTGCCGCGAGTCGTTGGAACCCCCGCTTCAAAGCGTCTGCGACCAAAAATCGGATTGTGTCGCTGCTGTTCACAGGGTTGTCGCGTGGTAGCGGCGTGGCGGCTGTCAACGTGCCGAGCGCCAGAGGACGTGTGAGGCCGAGTGTCGGCTGCCGCGATATGCGTTTGTCGATGCCACGCCGAATGAGCGAGATATTTCTATGAGCGTGAAGCAGTTGTGGGTTTTTTCCGCGCTGGCCTGCACATTGTCGAGCCCCGGCGCGACGTCGGCTGCCGACCTCAGCAGCGTCAACGGTCATATCCGAGCGGGCGGCGCTTGCGGCATAGCGCTGGGCAACGGTGGCGTCATAGACCTGGGCAATCTGTCGACCTCAGCCGTGAAACCTATTGCTGATCCAGTCCACATGTCGTTCACGATCGACTGCCCGCAGCCGACCAAGGTCGGGGTTCAGCTGATCGACAACTGCAACGGTACAGTGCCCTATGGCCACAGAGGATTCGGTTTGGGTAATCCTCTCATCGGCAGCTACCGCGTTGGCTCTAATGGGATGTGGGGCCCCCTAGCGGATGGCGGCAGAGTCCAGACGATTGAGCGACGGGAAGGCTCGACTACTTGGGAATTTCCTGATACTTGGGTGATTCAAGGTAGACCTGGTAGCACGACGATATGGACTGGCCGTGACTACACCACTTCGTGGGGCACACGAACTCCAGTCGAGCCGGTGGCGTTCAAGAAGCTGACGGACACGCTGCGGTTCGATATGAATTTCGTGCACGACATGGCGTTCACCGAGGAACTCGAGATCGACGGTTCGTTGACTTTGGATTTTGTATACCTGTAACGCACGGGCGTCGTTGGATCCTCTCCATTTCAAAGAGTCAGCGATGAGAAATCGGAGTGTGTCGCTGCTGTTCACGGGGGTGTCGCGTGGTAGCGGCGTGGCAGCTGTCAACGTGCCGAGTGTCGGCTCCGCGACACGCGGTTGTCCATGCCGTTCCGAATAAGCGAGAAATTGTTATGAGCTTGCAGAAGTTGTTGGTTCTTTCCGCGCTGGTCTGCAGTTTGTCGATCCCGAGCGTGACGTCGGCTGCCGACCTCAGCGTCAACGGTCATATCCGAGCGCACGGCGCTTGCAGCATAACGCTCGGCAACGGCGGCATTATCGACTTTGGCAATCTGTCGCGCACGGATATCGTCGCGAATTCGTCGACACATTTTGAGGTTGATGAGAATATGCCGCTGACCATTAATTGCCAGCAGCCGACCAAGGTCGGGGTTAACCTGATCGACAACCGCGAAGGTACCGTGCCCGATGGCCATACAGGATTCGGTTTGGGTAATCCTCTCATCGGCAGCTACCGTGTTGGCTCTCACACAACGTGGGGCCCCCTAGCGGATGGCGGCAGGGTCGAGACGATTGAGCGACGGGAAGGCTCGACTACTTGGAGGCATCCTTATGTTTGGTCGATTGAAGGTCGCCCTCAGGGCATGGTGAGATGGACTGGTCGTGACTACACCACTTCGTGGGGCACACGAACGCCGGTTGAGCCGGTGGCGTTCAAGAAGCTGACGGACGTGCTGTGGTTCGGTTTGAGTTTCGTGCACGACATGGCGTTCACCGACGAACTCGAAATCGACGGCTCGTTGACTTTGGATTTTGTATACCTGTAGCGCACGTGCATCGTTGGCCCCCCGTTTCAAAGAGTCCGCGATGAGAAATCGGATCGTGTGCTGTTCACGGGGTTGTCGCGTTGCAGCGGTGTGGCGACTGTCAACGTGCCGAGCGTCGCCCGCGCGATATGCGTTTGTCCATGCCATTCAGAATGAGCGAGATATTGTCATGAACTTGCAGAAGATGTTTGTTCTTTCCGCGCTGGCCAGCAGTTTGTCGATCCCGGGCGCGACGTCGGCTGCCGACCTCAGCGTCAACGGTCATATCCGAGCGGACGGCGCTTGCAGCATAGCGCTGGGCAACGGCGGCGTTGTCGACCTGGGCAATGTGTCGCGCAATGATCTCCCTAACGCTGGCAAGTACTACTCTTACATTGAACGCGACATGCCGTTGACGATCAACTGCCAGCATCCGACCAAGGTCGGAGTCGAGGTGATCGACAATCGCGATGGTACGCAACCGCCCGGAACGCGTGCGCTCGGTCTGGGCAATCCTGCAGTCGGCTTCTACACCATTCGCGGTTCTCTAACTGTGGGCGTTGCCGAGGTCGATGGTAAGCACGCCAACACGATCTGGCGCAGTAAAGACGGAAGTACTTGGGACGGGAAGACTGGCTATTACGGCGGCTGGTACCCCGGCTATACCACTTCATGGGACGTGGATGGGCCGCAGAGGGAGCCGGTGGCGTTCAAGACACTGTCGGACACGTTGCAGGTCGTGGCCGCATTCCGGCCCGACATCGCGTTCACCGACGAGCTTGCGATCGACGGTTCCGTCACACTGGAACTGCGCTACCTGTAACGCCAAGTCGTCGCAAGCATCGCGCTTGGCGGCGACCGCCGGACCGACACGGCGATCGATCCCGCCGCTCCCTCGAATTTCTCCGCCCTCTCGGACGTAAGGGCCAATCTTATTCTTAAAATCCATTTAAGTCGTACTACTAATTATGATTAGCCGTGCCCTGCGTTTCCCGTCATGGTCTGTTTCCCGCGTTCAGCCTGTTTCTTCGCGCCGGCGCGCATTAGCAAAGGCCATCCTGACGACCGGACTCCCGATATGCCTGGGCATCCCGGCCGCCGTTTCACAGGCCTCCGGCGTGTTGCCCGAATCGTCCGTGGTGATCCTGAACGAAGCAGATGGCGAAACCACCATGAACGTGAAGAACACGGAGTCGATTCCGCTGCTTCTGCATACGACCATACAGAACACGCCGGAAGACCAGGAATTGCTGGTCGTGGCGGTGCCGCCGGTGAGCCGGGTGGAAGGTCAGGATACGCAACTGGTGCGTTTTCTTCTGCAGAGCCCGGCGCCGCTTCAGGTGCAGCGACTCAAGCGCGTGACGTTCGAGGGCATTCCGCCCAAAGGCCCGGACGGAAAGGCGCGGATCAGCATGACGATCCGCCAGAACCTCCCGCTGATCGTGCATCCCGCCAAGCTCGCGAAGCACACCTCGCCATGGACGCTGCTGCAGTGGTCGGTGGCGGACGGCAAATTGCGCGTCCGCAACGACAGCCCGTACGTGGTGCGTCTGGGGCAAGGCGTGCAACTCCTGCCGGACAAGACCGCCGTGGATCTGGGCAAAACCTACGTACTGCCCGACAGCACCGTCGAAGTCCCGTTGCCGCCGGAGGCCGGTACACGGGCAACCAGTGTCAGGCTATCGCCCGCGACGATATACGGCTACGAGGTCGACACCTACGACGCTCCGCTCGTCGACGCCGCGACGCAACCGTAATGCGTGTCGACCGTGCGTCGCGCAGATTACGGCGCCAGTGCGAATCGAGCGTGTACTGCAGCGGGACGGCCGCGTCGCTGTTGTTGCTGCTGGCCGGCGCCTATTCGCCACGGGCACACGCGCAGGTGGCCGCGCCGCCCGACACGTCGTCCGCCGCGCAAACGACGGCCGATTCGGCCGCTGCCGATGCGGCCTTCGATACGAGCATCCTGCAGCAGCGCGGGCTCGATCCGCAGATTGCCGACTATTTTCGCGCCGCGCCGCGTTATCGGCCCGGCCGCAGCCGTGTCGTCGTCTATGTCAACGACATTCGGCGCGGGCGGATCAATACGCGGTTCGACGACGACGGCGCACTGTGCTTCGACCGCGCTTTTCTGGATGCGGCCGGACTGGTGGTGCCCGACGCGAAGTACGCGATGCCCGGCGATTCCGGCCCCGACACCTGCTACGACTTCGCGCGGGCTTTCCCGGGCACGGACGTGACGCTCAAGCCGGGGCGGGAAGAAGTGCGGCTGGTCGTACCGACCGCGGCGTTTCGTCAGGCACTAGCGGACTTTTCCGGCTACAGCCGGGGCGGCAACGCGGCGCTGCTCAACTACGACCTGATGACCATGCGCAGCGAGGCGAGCGGCATGCCGGGCTCGACCTTCCTGTCGCTCAACTCCGAACTCGGCGTGAACGCCGGCGACTGGATCCTGCGCAGCCGCGCCTACTCGCAAAGTCAGGATCACTCAGGGTTTCAAAGTCGACACCTCTATGCCTACGGCCAGCGAACCTGGCTGCGCTTGGGCGCCACGGTGCAGGGCGGACAGATAAACATCGCCAACTCGGTGCTGACCGGCGCACCGCTGACCGGCATCCAGATATTTCCCGATTCGGCGCTGAGCAGGCAGGAACGCAACATCGTCATGGTCGAAGGCGTCGCGCAATCGCAGGCTCGCGTCGAGGTGCGCCAGGCGGGCGGGTTGATCTATACCACCGTCGTGCCGGTCGGCCCGTTCGCGCTCACCGACCTGCCGCTTCTCAACAACAGCAGCGACCTGGAGGTGACCGTCATCGAATCCAACGGCGCGCGGCGCAGCTTTGTGGTGCCCGCCGCGTCGCTCAGTGCGGGGGCGCTCGGGCAGCGGCCGGGCTATGCGTTCGCATTCGGCAAGAGTCGCAATCTCGACGGCAACAAGGCCCGCAATCCGTGGGTGGCGAGCGCGAGCGGAAACTGGACGCTCGGTAAGCGCGGCAACTTTGGCGCCGCCGCGCTGTTCGCTCCCGGCTACCAGGCTGGCAGTTGGGGCGTGGATATGCGCGTGTCGCGCTCGAGCAGCGTCAAGCTGCAGCAGCGCGTATCGCTGGAGGCCGGCAAGTCGGGCACGGAGATCGAGGTCTCGGGCATTTTCGGCGGCCTGCACGAGAACCTGAGCATGAGCTTCAGCAGTGCGTACCAGAGCAACGGCTATCGTACGCTGGACGACTTCACCGTGGATGTCGGCCGGGCCGGGTTCGCTGCATCGCGCTATCGGAGCCGGCATACCGCGGCGCTGGCCTGGTCCGATTCCAGGCTGGGCGGTTTGACCTTCGGTTACTCATTCTCCAATCAGCAGAACGGGGAGCGTACCCAGCGGCTGAACCTTTCCTGGGGAAAGAGCTTCGCGTTCGGCACCATGTCGCTGAACGTGGAGCGTGATCTCAGCCCCCGCCGGGAGGGCAGACTTTACGGTAGCAGTGCGTATGACAGGCCAGGCAACACCTATTACGTGTCGTTGAGCATCCCGTTCGGCAAACGCAGTGTCCGCACCTACGCGAGCAATACGAGCGGCTATACGCGATTCGGCACCAGCTACAGTGAGCGGATCGGCGATCACCTGAATTACTCGGTGAACGTGGACCGCAACACGCGCGACCGGAGCAACGCCGTGGCGGGTCAAATGGCCGCGACGCCGCGCATTGCGCAAGTCAACCTGGGGTTTTCCGACACCGGCAAGCGAGCTCGATCGTATTACGGCGGGGCCTCGGGCGGCATGGTGCTGCACGCCAACGGAGTGACGCTTTCGCCGTATCCGGTGCAGGACACGTTCGGTATCGTGTCGGCGTCGGGCGTATCGAACGTGAAAATCAACACCCCGCAGGGGCCGGTATGGACCGACCCCTGGGGGCGTGCCGTGGTGTCCCGGCTTTCCGCGTACAGCAGCAATCGCGTGGAGGTGATGACGAGTACGTTGCCGCGCAACGTCGACATCGGCAACGGCTTCCAGCAGGTCGACCCCGGGCGCGGGTCGGTGAACCGGATCGACTTCGAACTCACCCGCGTGCGCCGGGTGCTGCTCAACGCTCGCGACTCCGACGGCAATCCGCTGCCCCCCGGCGCCTATGTGCTGGATAGTCGTCAGCGGTATGTCGGCACGGTGCTCGAGCAGGGGCAGGTGTTTCTCAACAACGGCGCCGCGAACGACGCGTTGTCGGTGGCTTTGCCGGACGGCAGGCAATGCCTGTTGCAGTATGTGCTGCCCGAGCGCGCGGGTTCCGGCACGCTGTTCGAAAGCGCCGATGCCCGATGCACACTTCAATGAGACCCTGGCTTCGAGAGACGATATGTTGCGACAACCGAAGTGTATCCGCCGGTGGGCGTGGACAATGTGCGCGGGCTTGAGCCTGAGCGGGGCTGTGCTGGCGGCGGACAATTGCCAGGTGCATGCCGGGCATGCGCAGCTGGACTACGGTGTTCAGTACCGGCAGAGCATTCTGGGGCAGCCCGCATCGGCGCTGGGATACTCGTTGGGAAAGCGCGTGGTTTCCGTGAGCGTCGTCTGCAAGACGCCAGTGCGCATGGCGATTTTCCTGCGCGGCGATGCGCTGAACGAGCGCGCGTTCCGGTTTGGTCCGCAGGGCGTTCTTTCCGTGGTGGCCGGCGATGCGAATCTGGATGGCAGGTCCGTTGCATTGGGCCATGTGGAACATGCCGGCCAGCAACCGTCGGAGCAGGCCGGCAAAGTCAGCCTGCATCCAGGCACAGGCATCGTGACGCTGGAGCAAGGCGTGCCGGCGACGGGCAGCCGGTTGGCCTTGCAACTGGAGCTGAATCCCGTGATTCCACGCACCTCGATCGAAGTCCTCAACAACGAATCCGACTGGTCCAGTAGCCACTTCATCGAGCTGGTTCCGTTCTGAAGGTAACCGGGCCTCGGGGATACCTGTGTCTGCGGAGCGATGAGCGAGGCAGCGGCGCGGTACACGCCGGAGTTTTCATGCCGATCGTTTTGCCTTTGGCGACACCGCGCCGCACGCGCGAATCACGAGTTGTACGACCTGCTCGGTCTTCTCGTCGAACGCCTTCTGCGTGAGCGCGCGCTTGCCGCTCAGCGCGCGGACCTGCGCATCGAAATCCGCATAGTGCTGTGTCGTCGCCCAGATCAGATACATCAGCGCATGCGCGTCGATCGGCGCGAGCAGCCCGCGCGCGATCCAGCCGTCGAGTACCTTCACGCGCGTATCGAACCACGGCTTCACGCGTTCCGACAGGATGTCCTGCATGTGCCCGGCACCGTGGATGATCTCGTTGGCCCAGACCTTCGAGCCGAGCGGGCGCCGCCGCGACAGCGCCATCTTCGCGCGCACGTAGCTGCCGATCGCTTCGACCGGATCGTCGTCGGCCTCGAACGAGCCGGCCGCGCGATGCCAGTCCTCGAACAGGTCGTCGAGCACGCGGCGGTACAGCGCGAGCTTGGTCGGGAAGTAGTAATGCAGGTTCGCTTTCGGCAGGCCGGCGCGCTCCGCGATCATCGCGGTGCTCGCGCCGTCGAGCCCGCGTTCCGCGAACACGGCCTCCGCACAGGCCAGCAGGTGTGCTTCGTTGGACTCGCGGATGTGCGCCTTGCGTCGCCGCATAGGCGCGGGCGCGTCGTCGCTTTCGGTCGCTTCGGCTGCCGCTTCGTCATCTCTCATCGTTACCCTCGCGCGGCGCGCATGCCGCGTTGGGCTTCATTCTAGCCGCACGTTTGCATCGAGCGCACGCATCGCCGACATCCCGTGTCCGCGCGATGCTGCGATGCGGTGGCACGTTTCTCGCTCTGTCGATTCCCATAAGAAAGACATTGATTTGGTGATTTTGATCGTCTAAAACCTGTCCAATCGGACAGGATTCGACGCGTGGCGAAAGACGATGGAAACCGGTCCGGCGATCGGCCGGACGAATCGCGCGAACGATGCGGACATGCACCACGCAGGTGCGGCGCTCGCCCGCCAAGCAGCCGAACATGCACCGGCACAGACCGGGCTGACGTCATAACCGACCCCACGGGAGCGATACGAATGGATGCAGTATCGGAAGCAGTGAAGCGGGCAACTGTCGATCCGTCGATCAAGGTCGACGGCAAGCGTTTGTGGGACAGCCTGATGGAGGTGGCGAAGATCGGCGCAACGCCGAAAGGCGGCGTCTGCCGCCTCGCGCTGACCGATCTCGACAAGGCCGGCCGCGACCTGATCGTCGGCTGGGCGAAGGCGGCCGGCTGCACGGTGACGGTCGATACGATGGGCAACGTGTTCATGCGCCGCGCGGGCCGCGTGCCCGACGCGGCGCCCGTCGTCACGGGCTCGCACGCGGATTCGCAGCCGACGGGCGGCCGCTTTGACGGCATCTACGGCGTGCTCGGCGGCCTCGAAGTGATCCGCAGCCTGAACGATCACGGGATCGAGACCGAACACCCGGTCGAGGTCGTGATCTGGACCAACGAGGAAGGCTCGCGCTTCGCGCCTGCGATGGTGGCATCGGGCGTGTTCGCCGGCGTGTTTTCGCTCGAGTACGGTCTATCGCGCAAGGACATCGACGGCAAGACGATCGGCGAGGAACTCGCGCGCATCGGCTATGCGGGCGACGTGCCGTGCGGCGGGCGGCCGCTGCACGCGGCGTTCGAACTGCATATCGAGCAGGGGCCGATTCTCGAAGCGGAGCAGAAGACGATCGGCGTCGTCACCGATGCACAGGGGCAGCGCTGGTATGAAATCACGCTGACCGGACAGGAAGCGCACGCGGGCCCGACGCCGATGCCGCGTCGGCGCGATGCGTTGCTCGGCGCGTCGCGCGTGGTCGAACTCGTGAACCGGATCGGCCTTGATCACGCACCGCTCGCATGCGCGACGGTGGGCATGATGCAGGTCCATCCGAACTCACGGAATGTGATTCCCGGGCGTGTGTTCTTTACCGTCGACTTTCGGCATCCTGACGATGCCGTGCTTGCGCAGATGGACGCCGAACTGCGCGACGGCGTGGCGCGCATCGCGGCCGGCATCCGCCTCGATACGCAGCTCGAGCAGATCTTCTACTACAAGCCGGTCGCGTTCGACGCCGACTGCGTGAAGTCCGTGCGCGCGGCGGCCGAACGGTTCGGCTATACGCATCGCGACATGGTGTCGGGTGCGGGCCACGATGCGTGCTATCTCGCGCAGGTTGCGCCGACGTCGATGGTGTTCGTCCCCTGCGTCGATGGCATCAGTCACAACGAGATCGAGGACGCGACACCCGAATGGATCGAGGCAGGCGCGAACGTGCTGCTGCACGCGATGCTGTCGCGCGCGTGCGAAGCCGTTTCATGACGACACGACCGATGCAACCGACACAACCATAGCCGGCATTCCCGTTATCGACTGACCGCAGCGTTCATAAAACACGCCGTCCCGGCTCCGCATCCGCGCAGCCGGCAGGCACGGCTTTGTCCTCACACTGACGAAGGAACGTGTATGGCCACCCAGAAAACCGGCGACATCGCCGCGCATCGCCTGTCGTCCACGCAACTCTCGTGCGAATTCGCCGACATCGCGCCACTGCTCGATCCGACCGCCGCAGCGGCCGCGGCGAACCGCTGCCACTACTGCTACGACGCGCCGTGCGTGCAGGCCTGCCCGACGCAGATCGACATCCCGGGCTTTATCCGCAAGATCGGCAACGGCAACCTGAAGGGTGCGGCGACGGACATCCTGTCCGCGAACCCGCTCGGTGGCATGTGCGCGCGTGTTTGCCCGACCGAGATCCTGTGCGAAGGCGCGTGCGTGCGCAATCACCAGGACGCGCAGCCCGTCGCGATCGGCGCGCTGCAGCGGCATGCGACCGACTGGGCGATGGCATCGGGCGCCGTATCGTTCCGGCGGGCGCCCGATACGGGGCGTCACGTCGCGGTGGTCGGTGCGGGACCGGCCGGGCTCGCGTGCGCGCATCGGCTCGCGCTCGCGGGCCATCGCGTGACGGTGTTCGATGCGCGCGCGAAGGCCGGCGGACTCAACGAGTATGGAATCGCCGCCTACAAGACCGTCGACGATTTTGCGCAGCGCGAGGTCGACTGGCTGTTGTCGGTCGGCGGCATCGAGTTGAAGACCAATATCGCGGTCGGGCGCGACGTGACGCTCGATGCGTTGCGTCAGCAGCACGACGCGGTGTTCGTCGCGATCGGCCTCGGCGGCGTCCGCGAACTCGCAGTCGACGGCGAGGGCCTCGTCGGCGTGATGAATGCGGTCGACTTCATCGAACAGGTGCGGCAGGCTGATGCGCTCGAGCAGGTGCCGGTCGGGCGCCGTGTGGTCGTGATCGGTGGCGGCAATACGGCAGTCGACGCGGCCGTGCAAAGCCGCAAGCTCGGCGCGGCGCGCGTCACGATGGTGTATCGGCGCGGCGTCGAATCGATGAGCGCGACCTGGGCGGAACGCGAATTCGCGCAGAAGAACGGCGTCACGCTCGTCACGCACGCGAAGCCGGTGCGCCTGTTCGGCCACGACGGACAGGTGACGGGTGTGGAATTCGAGGCTGCGTCGAGCGAGTGCTTCACGGTCGACGCGGACATGGTGCTGAAGGCGATCGGCCAGACGCTCGTGCCGGTCGGTATTGCGCGCGAACTGCTGACACTCGACGGAGGCCGGATCGCGGTCGACGCGAACGGACAGACCACGTTGCCGGACGTCTGGGCGGGCGGCGATTGCGCGGCGACGGCCGGTGTCGACCTGACGGTCCAGGCGGTGCAGGACGGCAAGGTCGCGGCCGCGTCGATCGGCGCCGCGCTCGCACGGCGCGCCGCGCGGGCGGCCTGACCAGGCACCGCGCGCGTGTGCCGCACGCATCACCGATCACGACAACGACCCCACTCTCACGGAGCCGAATATGGCCGACCTTCGCTGCACCATCGCGGGCATCACTTCGCCGAACCCCTTCTGGCTCGCGTCCGCGCCACCGACCGACAAAGCCTACAACGTGAACCGCGCGTTCGAAGCGGGCTGGGGCGGCGTGGTCTGGAAGACGCTCGGGCTCGATCCGCACGTCGTCAACGTCAGTTCGCGCTACGGCGCGGTTCAGTGGAACGGGCAACGCATCGCGGGGCTGAACAACATCGAGCTGATCACCGACCGTCCGCTCGACGTGAACCTGCGCGAGATCGCGCAGGTGAAGCGCGACTGGCCGGACCGCGCACTGATCGTATCGTTGATGGTGCCGTGCAACGAACGCGACTGGAAATGGATCCTGCCACTCGTCGAGGACACGGGCGCGGACGCGGTCGAACTCAATTTCGGGTGTCCGCACGGGATGAGCGAGCGCGGGATGGGCGCGGCGGTCGGGCAGGTGCCGGAATACGTCGAGATGGTCACGCGCTGGGTGAAGGAAGGCACGAAGCTGCCGTGTCTCGTGAAGCTGACGCCGAACATCAGCGACATCCGGATGGGTTCGCGCGCCGCATACAAGGGCGGGGCGGACGGCGTGTCGTTGATCAACACGATCAACTCGATCGTCGCGGTCGACCTCGACCTGATGGCGCCGCTGCCGACGGTCGACGGCAAAGGCACGCATGGCGGCTACTGCGGCCCGGCGGTCAAGCCGATCGCGCTGAACATGGTCGCGGAAATCGCGCGCGACCCGCAGACGCCGAACCTGCCGATCTCCGGCATCGGCGGCATATCGACGTGGCGCGATGCGGCGGAATTCATCGTGCTCGGCGCAGGCAGCGTGCAGGTGTGCACGGCGGCGATGCATTACGGTTTCCGGATCGTGTCGGATCTCGCCGACGGGCTGTCGAACTGGATGGACGAGAAAGGCTATGCGACGCTTGACGACGTGCGCGGCCGCGCGGTGCCGAACGTCACCGACTGGAAGTACTTGAACCTGAACTACGACATCAAGGCGCGCATCGACCAGGATCGCTGCATCAAGTGCGGGCTGTGCCACATCGCGTGCGAGGACACGTCGCACCAGGCGATCACGCGCGAGAAGGACGGCATGCGCCACTTCGAGGTGATCGACGCCGAATGCGTCGGGTGTAATTTATGCATGCATGTCTGTCCGGTCGAGCAATGCATCACGATGGAGCGTGTCGACGCGGGCGGTTATGCGAACTGGACCACGCATCCGAACAATCCGGCGCGCGTCGATGCAGGCGCGAGCGCGGCGGAGCCCGGGAAGCACGCAAAGGCCGCTTGACCGGCGTCCGGCACACTCCGGCGGCAAGCGCCGGGGCGCGCCGTTTCAGATCCCTTCGGCCCGGTGTCGCGCGACGCGGCACCGGTGCGGATGTTTCCGTGGAGTGCCTTGATGAAGCTGACAGCGACCCCTGCTGACCCTGATGGCGCAGCCGCGCATGGCGGCAGTCTCTACAACGACGACCTTGCGCCGACGACGGCCGCGCAACGCACGTGGAAGTGGTATCACTTCGCGGCGCTATGGGTCGGGATGGTGATGAACATCGCGTCGTACATGCTTGCGGCCGGCCTGACCGAGGAGGGCATGTCGCCATGGCAGGCGGTGCTGACCGTGCTGCTCGGCAACCTGATCGTGCTCGTGCCGATGCTGCTGATCGGTCACGCGGGCGCGAAGCACGGCATTCCGTACGCGGTGCTCGTGCGTTCGTCGTTCGGCACGCAGGGCGCGAAGCTGCCGGCGCTGCTGCGCGCGATCGTCGCGTGCGGCTGGTACGGCATCCAGACCTGGCTCGGCGGCAGTGCGATCTACACGCTGCTCAACATCCTGACGGGCAATGCATTGCATGGCGCCGCGCTGCCGTTCGTCGGCATCTCGGGCGCGCAGCTTGCGTGCTTCCTGGTGTTCTGGGCGCTGCAGCTCTACTTCATCCTGCACGGCACCGACTCGATCCGCTGGCTCGAAAGCTGGTCGGCGCCGATCAAGGTCGTGATGTGCGTCGCGCTCGTCTGGTGGGCGACGTCGAAGGCGGGCGGGTTCGGCTCGATGCTGTCGGCACCGTCGCAGTTTGCGGCGGGCGGCAAGAAGGAAGGGCTGTTCTGGGCGACGTTCTGGCCTGGCCTGACCGCGATGGTCGGCTTCTGGGCGACGCTCGCGCTCAACATTCCCGATTTCACGCGCTTCGCGCATTCGCAGCGCGACCAGATGATCGGGCAATCGGTCGGGCTGCCGGTGCCGATGGCACTGCTGTCGGTGGTGTCGGTGGTCGTGACGTCGGCGACCGTCGTGATCTACGGCAAGGCGATCTGGGATCCGATCGACCTGACGAGCCGGATGACCGGAATCGGCGTGGGCATCGCGCTCGTGATCCTGACGCTCGACACGATGTGCTGCAACCTCGCCGCGAATCTTGTCGGTCCTGCTTACGATTTCTCGAGCCTGTGGCCGAAGCGGATCTCGTATCGCGCGGGCGGCCTGATCACTGCGACGATCGCGATCGTGATGATGCCGTGGAAGATCCTCGCGACCACCGAAGGCTACATCTTCACGTGGCTGGTCGGGTACTCGGCGCTGCTCGGGCCGGTCGCGGGCATCCTGATGGTGGACTACTTCCTGATCCGCGGCACGCAGCTCGATGCGCGCGCGCTGTTCGACGAGAACGGCCGCTTCAGCTACACGCGCGGCTGGAATCCCGCGGCACTGGTCGCGCTCGCGGTCGGCGTGCTGCCCAACCTGCCGGGCTTCCTGCATACCGCATTTCCCGCGTCGTTTCCGAACGTGCCTGCGTTTTTCAACACGCTCTACACGTACGCGTGGTTCGTCGGCCTCGTGCTGGCATCGGCCGTGTACGGAGCGTGGATGAAGTGGCGCGCCGGGCAAGGCGCACAGGTCGCGAGCGCCTGAACGGCGGCGCGCGTGGTTCGAACACAGACAGTCAACGAGGAGGCAGCAACATGGCAACCCTGATACGCGGTGGTACCGTCGTCGATGCAGACCGCACCTGGCGTGCGGACGTGCTGTGCGCCGATCCGCAGGACGGCGGCACGATCCTGCAGATCGCCGACACGATCGAAGCGCCCGCAGGCACGTCGGTCGTCGACGCGCACGGGCAATACGTGATGCCGGGCGGCATCGATCCGCATACGCACATGGAACTGCCGTTCATGGGCACGACGGCGAGCGACGACTTTTACACGGGCACCGCGGCCGGGCTCGCGGGCGGCACGACGAGCATCATCGACTTCGTGATTCCGAGCCCGAAGCAGCCGCTGATGGACGCGTTCCGCGAATGGCGCGGCTGGGCGGAAAAGGCGGCGGCCGACTACGGCTTTCATGTCGCGGTGACGTGGTGGGACGAAACCGTGCATCGCGACATGGGCACGCTCGTGCACGATCATGGCGTGTCGAGCTTCAAGCATTTCATGGCGTACAAGAACGCGATCATGGCGGACGACGAGATCCTCGTGAACAGCTTCTCGCGCTCGCTCGAGCTCGGCGCGCTACCGACCGTGCATGCGGAAAATGGCGAGCTCGTGTTCCGCCTGCAGCAGGCGTTGCTCGCGCGCGGGATGACGGGGCCGGAGGCGCATCCGCTGTCGCGCCCGCCGGAGGTCGAAGGCGAGGCCGCGAATCGCGCGATCCGCATCGCACAGGTGCTCGGCGTGCCGGTCTACATCGTGCACGTATCGGCAAAGGACGCGGTGGACGCGATCGCGCGTGCGCGCAACGAGGGGCTGCGCGTGTTCGGCGAGGTGCTGCCCGGGCATCTCGTGATCGACGAGGCCGTGTATCGGGACCCCGACTGGACCCGCGCGGCCGCGCATGTGATGAGCCCGCCGTTCCGCTCGGCCGAGCATCGCGAAGCGTTGTGGCGCGGGCTGCAGTCCGGCCAGCTGCATACGACCGCGACCGACCATTGCGTGTTCTGCGCGTCGCAGAAGGCGATGGGCCGCGACGATTTCACGAAGATCCCGAACGGCTGCGGTGGCGTCGAGGACCGGATGTCGGTGCTGTGGCATCACGGTGTGAATCACGGCCGCATCACGCCGAACGAGTTCGTGAGGATCACGTCGACGAACGCCGCGCAGATCTTCAACCTCTATCCGCGCAAGGGCGCGGTGCAGGTCGGCGCGGATGCCGATTTGGTGGTCTGGGATCCGGCCGCGACGAAGACGATCTCGGTGAACACGCACCATCAGAAGGTCGACTTCAACGTGTTCGAAGGGATGACGGTGCGGGGTGTCGCGACGCATACGCTGACGCGCGGTGCGCTGGCCTGGGCCGATGGCGACCTGCGCGCGGTGCGCGGCGCGGGGCGGTACCTGAAGCGGCCGCCGAATGCCGCGTACTATGAGGCGGTGCGGGTCGCGAACCGGCTCAGGGAGCCGCATCCGGTCGAGCGCAACGGGTGAACGGGTTGTGCGCCCGCGTCAGTTGTGCTGTGCGAATGCGTCGGCTCCCGTCAACCGCGCGGACAGCCGCCAGAGCCGTGCCGCCTGTTCCGGATCGATTGCATGCGGGCGCACGCCTGCTTCCTCATCGCCTGTCGTGATCGGCGCGACATCGCAATCCTCGCAGTACAGGCCACCAAGTCCATCAAGCCGGGGCGACGTCGCTGCCCATACCTGGGTCGCGGCGCCTTGCTCCGGCGTCTTGAAGGTCGGATCAATCGGCGTCCCGTGCTCGTCCACCCAGCCTTGTGCCATCATCTCTTCGCGCGTCAAGTGGCGCTGCAGCGGCGTCGCGATCTTGCCGGGATGCAGCGAGAACGCCCGTACGCCGTGCGGCGCGCCGAGTGCATCGAGGTGAACGGCGAACAGCGCATTCGCGGTTTTCGACTGCCCGTACGCGAGCCACTTGTCGTAGCCGTCCGCGAACTGCACGTCGTCCCAGCGGATCGGGGACAGACGGTGCCCGAGCGACGACACCGCGACCACGCGCGCGCCGTCGCCGTGCGCGAGTACCGGCCATAGCCAGTTGACGAGCGCGTAGTGCCCGAGATGGTTGATCGCGAACTGTGCTTCCCATCCGGAACCGATGCGCATCTCGGGACAGGCCATCACACCCGCGCTGTTGATCACGATGCGCACCGCGCGATTCGCGTCGACGAAGCGCGCGGCGAATGCGCGAACGCTCGCGAGGTCCGCGAGATCGAGCTCGGCGATCTCGACGCCGTCGATATCTCGCGTCGCGTTGTGCGCGGCGTCGGGCTGGCGCGCGCCCACGATAACCCGCGCGCCGGCCGCGGCGAGCGCGCGCGTTGTCTCGAGCCCGAGGCCCGAATGGCCGCCTGTCACGATCGCGGTGGCGCCCGCCAGGTCGATGCCGGCGAGTACGTCGCGCGCCGTGGAGGCCGCACCGAATCCGGAGGAAAGGGGAATCTGCTGGTTCATTGTTTGGGCTCCTTGCAGAGGTGACGAACGTCGGAATGGTCGGGTTGGCAGCCTTCTCATTTTCGGCAAGCAGAATCAGACTGTGAATGTCCTAAAATCCGGAAAACCATCGAGATCGTCCGGGGTGTGCGAATGGATCCGTTGTCTGAAGTGTTGTCACTGCTGGAAACGCGCAGCTCGTACTTCACCGGCCTGCGTGCCGGCGGCGACTGGGCGATTGACATCCCGCCGCCCGACGGCATCAAGTTCAATGCGGTGGTCGACGGCAGTTGCTGGCTCGCGGTCGACGGCGCCGGTCCGCCGGCACGGCTGGAGGCCGGCGACTGCTTCCTGCTCGCCGCACCACGCCGATTTGTGCTGGCGAGTGATCTTGCGGTGCCGCCGGTCGCGGCAACCGATGTCTATCGCGAGATGCAGGATGGCATCGCCCGTTATGGCGCGCCGGAGAATTGCTTTCTCGTTGGTGGCCGCTTCACATTCGAGGACAACGCGCATCTGCTGCTCGGTAGCCTGCCTCCGGTCGTGATCGTGAGCGGTCGCTCGGAGCCGGCGACAGTGCTGCGCTGGGCGCTGCAGCGGCTCGCGTCCGAATTCGGTGCGCCGTCTCTTGGCGCGTCGCTCATGGTGCGCCACCTCGCGCACATGATGCTCGTGCAGATCCTGCGCGTTCATGCCGAGACGCACGCGCACAACGAGACCGGCTGGCTCGCCGCGTTCACGGACTCGCGTATCGCAACGGGGATTACGGCGATTCACGCGGAACCCGCGCGGCGGTGGACCGTCGATGATCTCGCCGCGCGTTGCAATGTGTCGCGTTCGACGTTTGCAGCACGCTTCAAGCAACGGATGGGCTTCGGCCCGCTCGAATATGTGCTGCGCTGGCGCATGCAACTCGCGATGCGTGCGCTACGGCAATCGGATGCGGCGGTATCGGCAGTCGCGCAGTCGCTCGGCTACGATTCCGATAGCGCGTTCAGTCATGCATTCAAACGGATCGTTGGCTGTTCACCTCGGGAATTTCGAGCCAGCGCGGCGATGTCGGGAGGCTGAAATCCATACGCGCCGGCAACCCATCACCTGCTGGCCAACGCTTTCGCGCCTGTCGTTGGCAGGACGTCGAAGCGCATCAGCCTGCCGCCGGTTCCTGCGTCACCCGGTGACACCGCGACATAGAGACGATTGCGGGCAGGCACCAGAATGGCCGTCTTGGCCCCCTTGGCCGTCGGCACGCGCGCAATTTCCTCGTAATGGTCGCGATCCTTCTGCTGGATCACGCTCAGATAGTCGTCGCCGGCCAGGTAAATGCGCTGGTTCTGTTCGTCGAAGATCACCTCGTTCGTGCGCTGGGGCGCGTCGAACGACGCGATCATGTTGCCGTTCGCAGCGTCGAGCACCAGCAGCTTGAACGGCTTGCGCGTGCCGACGAACAGGCGCTGATGCGTCTCGTCGAAGGCCATCGGCGCATTCAGCTCCGCGCCATGGATCGGCCAGTTCGCCATCACCTGGCGCGTTGCCTTGTCGACAACGGCGAGGGTGCTCTTGCCGGTCACATTGACGAACAGGCGATGTCCGTGTTGCTCGACCGCCATCGCCTCGGTGAAGTCGGTGTCGAACGTCACGTCGCCAATATGGCCGCTCGTGCGCGGATCGACTTCCGAGACGATCGTCCGCGTCATCTTCGGCTCGGCGTTCTTGCCGCCCGTCACGATGTACATATGGCGGCGCGACGGGTCGTAGCGCATCGAATCCGCACCGGCAGTGAGCGGGATCGAGCCGATGATGCGATAGCTCGCGCCGTCGACGATACGCGTCATCCCGGCGCCACTGTCGGTGACGATCAGGCGGTTCAGGTCCGGCAGGTACAGGATCGCATGGGGCTGGTCGAAGCCCTTGACCGTGCGCAGATGCCTGCCGCTGCCGAGGTCGAACACTTCGAGCGTCGCGCCGTCTTCGCCGGCAAGGAACAGCCGCCCGCCGGTGACATCGGCCGCGAAGTGGTCGAAATCGCCCTTGTAGTCCGGCAGCGCGGTGCTGCCGACCAGCCGCAGCGGCGCGCTCGCGGCGCCGGCGGGCTCGGCGGTCTCGGCGGCGGGCGTCGCTGCGTGCGCGATGTGCGGCAGCGTCGTGCCCAGGACCGCGGCCACGAGCGCCGTCAGCGGCACGAGCGCGGAAATTCGCAAACGCATGGTCAGACTCCTCGATCTGGTTGGCTCGATGAAACAGGCCGCTTCCCCGGCGCGCCGGAGACGCGGCATTGCAAGCGTGGCGGGCCGCGTCCGGTTACTTCGCCGGCTCGAACAGCGCGCCGTAGTTCGGGATCTGCTTTTGCAGCGCATCGCGCAGGCGCGTCGACGCGAGGAAGAATGCAGTTTCGCCCTTGGCGTTGGCACCGTCGTTCTTGTATGCGAGGACGATCTCGCCGACGTTCTCGCCGCTCGCGTCGCGCAGCGGCAGCATCATCACGAACTTCCTGACCGTGTCGTTGGGCCGGTGCCAGCGCGGGTCGACGATCGTGATGCCCTTCTTGGAGATATCGATGTCGTCCGGATCGTCAGCATTGCCGATGCGGTCGAGGTAGGAGCCGGCGAACATCGTGTAGGCATCCTGCATACCCGGAGGAACGCCGTGGAGGGTCACGCTGAGCAGTTCGGGATGCTGTTTCATGATCTGCTCGGACAGCTTCTGTGCGTAGATCTTCGTGCTCGGCGGCGTCCAGTTCTTCGCGTGCGGTTCTGGCGCGGCGGTGGCGGCGTCGGCCGCAGGCAGCGCAGCGGCCGTCAGGACGCCGAGCGTCGCGGCGAGCAGGGTCTTGGTCAGGGTCTTCATGTGTCTCCTCTCTTTGCCCGGTGGGCGTCATGGAAGCAGGTGCGAGTCGAGTGTAGGCTCGCCACCTTGAACCAGCGTTAACGCGGTCTGAATGCGAATTCAGCCTGCAATGGGGTGGCCGTCACGATCGCGACCGCCGTCCGATCAATCCGCCTGATCGAGTTTGGCGAGCTCTTCTTTGACGACAGCCGGGGTCAGCGGGATATAGACACCTTCCTTCGCGACGACGTCCTGCCCCTGGCGGCTCAACACCAGCTTCAGGAACTCCTTGATCTTCGGTTGCAGCGGCTCGCCGGGCTTCTTGTTGACGAAGATGTACACGTAGCGTGAGAGCGGATACTTGTGCGTGTACACGTTCTGCAGCGTCGGCGCGAGGTACGGACCGCCTTCGCTGGCAGCCAGCGGCACGACCTTCACGTTGGGCGTCACGTTGGCGAGCAGCGCATACGTGAGCCCGCCCGGATGCGTCGCCATGTCCTCGGCGGCCACCGTGAACGCATGCGTGAAGCCCTTGCCCTTCACGAACTGGATGTTGTCCTTGTACTCGCCGCCTTCGAGCAGGTTCAGCTTGAGGAAGTATTCGATGCCGTTGACCGGCTTCAGGCCGTAGAGGTGAATCGGCCGGTCGGCCCACTCGCCGCCGAGCCCGAGATCGCCCCACGTGCTGATGTCGGCATGGCCGCGATTGCGCGTCTTCGAATAGATCGCGTCGAGCTGGGCCATCGTCAGCCCCTTGACCGGATTGTCCTTGTCGACCAGCACGACCGACGTCGCCGTCTTGCCGAGCGAGCCGACACTGCCGGTCGCGACGCGAATCGCAAGCGGCTTGTAGCCGAACTTGTCGACAAACGCCTTCTCCTCGGCCGGCAGCAGTTCACGCCCGACGGGTGCCAGGTCCGCGGTGCCGTTGGTCAGCGCCGGGCCGCCGGAGCCCGATGCCTTGGCCTCCATGGTGACGCTCAGGTGCGGGTAGGCCTTTCGATACATCTTGATCCATCCGAGCGTGATCTCGTCCATCACGTCCGCACCGACGACGCGCAGCTCCTCCTCCGGCACCGACTCGACTTCGCCCGGACGCCAGCCCGGAATCGACGGGTCGACCTTGAGGTGATGCTCGACCGCCGCGTACTTCAACGCGAATGCCGGCGGCGACGTCAGCGCGCCCAGCGCCGCGATGCCTACCACCGCCGCGACCGATGCCGCCGCGGACCTGCGCAACTCGCCAATCTTCCGGGTCTGTTTCATGTGCGTCTCCTGATTGAAGATGTACTCGTGGGTTCGCCCTCGACGGGGCGATGGGGGGCATGCAGCGTATCGGGGTGCGTCGGCCCGGCTCGCAGTGCAGCGGCGGGGCCGGCGCCTGTCATGCTCGACGAGGCTTCTGCCTTGCCATGATGATGGGCCGTGAAGTTAAACCGGACCTTAAGCGTTCCTTAACGGATTTTCAGGCGGCCGGGGCTGGTCAGCGCGTCGATTGAAACAGCGTGGCCAACGATGGCGTGCGTTCCGCCAGCTCGTCGCGCACACGCTCGGCCCCGCGCACGATCACCGCGCGATCGATGCCCGGCGCGTAGCGGAACGTCGAGCCGATGACGCCGATCGTCTTGCCCCCGGCGTCGTGCATCGGCAACTCGACCGACAGGTCACCGGTTTTTGTCAGTTCGACGCGGGGCTGGCCGCTGTCGAGCACGGCCAGGTCGTCGGCATCGGCCCGCTTGCCGATCCGGCCGATGTTCGACGCGATGATCACGTTGTCGGTTTCCGTCGGTGGGGTGACGTGTAGCGCGAGGATCGTCAGCTCGGGGTGCGCGGCCAGCGTGGTGTCGACGAGTTGCTGCGCATAGGGCGCGGCGATTGGGGCGGCATATGCCGTCGCGGCCGTCGCGGCCGTCGCGGCCGACGCGAGCGCGAGCGCCGCCGTGACGGCCCGGATGGGTCGGTGCATGGGAAGACCTCCTGGAGGCGCCGCCGCCCGGTGCGAATGCGGGAGGCGGGCTGGCGGCGCCGGGTTGGGCGAGGTGGAGCGCGGGTTGACGCGTGCTCAGTTGGACAGCAGCGCGCGCGAGCTTTCCGCCTGCTGCGCGCGCAGCGGCACGTACATCGCGTGATCGATCACCGCTTGCTGCCCCTGCTTGCTCAGCACGTAGCGCAGGAACTCGGCGATGGCCGGATCGAGCGGCTTGCCGGGCGCCTTGTTGGTGTTGAAGTAGATCAGCCGGCTTAGCGGATAGGTCGCGAGCGCGACGTTTTCGTAGGTCGGTGCGACGTACGGGCCATTGTCCGAGGCCGCGAGCGGCAGCATCTTCACGGGTGCGTCGATATAGGCGATGCCCGAGAAGCCGATGCCGTAGCGATCATCGGCCACATCCTTCGCGAGCGGGAACACGAGCTTGTCGTAGTGGATGTCGTCGCGCCACTCGCCACGTTGGCCGTTGGCGCTCAGCACGCGTTGCCGGACGAACTCCTCGAAGCCGTTCCACGGCTTGATCGCGTAGACATGCACGGGCTTGTCAGCCCATTCCCCGGTGAGACCGAGGTCACCCCAAGTCTTGACGGGTTTGCCGCCGCGCAGGTGCGTGCGCGAGTAGAGCGCGTCGATCTGCGCGTAGCTCAGCTTCTCCAGCGGATTGTCCTTGTTGACGAAGAAGCCGATCGCGTCCAGGAAGCCGAAGTGCCGGTACGAGCCGCCGGAAATCGGCACGCTGAGCGGGCCGTAGCCGAACCGGGTCTTGAAGTCGGTGACGTCGTCCGGCTTGAGCTCGCGCGAGACGAACACGAAGTCGAGGTTCTGCTTGACCAGCTCCTTCGCGCCGAGGCTGCCCGCGTACGGCGGTGCAATGCGAATGTCGACGTTCGGGTAATACTGCTTGAAGCCCTCGATCCAGCGGTTGACGAGCGACGGCAGCACGTCGGACGCCGCGCCCTTGAACGTGCCGGCGAGCTTGATGTCGGTGCGGGGGCGATAGTCGGGCAGCGCAGCGTCGATGCGTGGCTGGAGGACTTCCGGTTCGAGCAGCGCACGGCCGACCTTCATCCCTTCATCGGCCTGCTCCTTGGTTTGCGGCGCCACCGTCTTCAGCGCGGGCACGACCCACTCGACCATCGGCGTCGACGGGGTGTCGGCGGCCGAGGCGCCGAGCGCCCACGCCGATACGACCGACGCAGCGATGACCAGACGCGACAGGCGACGACGCGTCTGGCGCCGGCTCGTTGCGCAACGGGGTTCGATTCGATTCACGAGATGTCTCCTCCTTTGTTCAAAGCGTGCGTGATGCTGCTGTCGCTTCATTGTGAGGCAGCCGGCGCGGAAAACTGAAGCGCCCCGGTCGAAGCGGCGCCGCACTCATGCCATGTGCCGAACGATAGTGGCGCCGGATGAACGCAATCTGAAGACATCCTGAAAATCCGTTCATGGAACGCCCGATCGAGCCTGAACGATTTTTCAGCATCGGTTCAGGTTCGCTTCAGCGTGCGGCCGTACCGTTGCGACAGCTTCTCCGGGCGCGATGGCGGGGCGGCGTTCCTGACCGTAAGCCGGGCCGCCGCGCGCCATCCTCCACCTCCGGCAGGAGACCCCCCGTGCCCGTTTTCAATCTGTCATGGCGGCGCGCCTCGTCGTCGCTGCTGCCCCCGTCGCTGCGGCTCCCATTTTATTCGCCCCAGCCGTTGCGCGTTCAGGATCCGTGCGCACCGTCGGCGCTCTTGCGCCGCGCCGGATCCGGCCTCGCGCTTGCTGTCTGCGTGGCGTTCCTGGCGCCGTGCGCCGCGCGCGCGGCCGATCCCGAAGCGGGGTTGCCGGCCTATCAGAGCCTGCCGAACCTGAGCGGAACGCTCAGCAGCGTCGGGGACGACGCGATGGGGCCGCTGCTCGACGCGTGGCTGGCCGGCTTCGAGCGACGCCAGCACGGGATCCGCAAAGGCTCTCACTGGTGGCACGCGGGCAGTGCGACCGCGTTCGGCGCGCTGATGTTCGGCGACGCCGATGTCGCGCCGCTCGCGCGCGAGCCGTTGCCGACCGAACTGCAGCCGTACGCGCACCAGTTCGCCGGCGACATGATGAAGTCGCCGTTGCTCGTGCGTGTCGCGGATCTCGACGGGCATGCGGCTTACCTCGCCGTGAACCGGCGGCCTGGCGCTCCGCTGCCGCCCAAGGTCAAGGCGTTCCTGACGTTCACGCTGAGCGACGCGGGCCAGGCGATCGTCGCGAGCCAGGCGCGTTTCACGCCGCTCACCGCGGCCGACGCCGCGCGCGAACGTGCGAAGCTCGATGGCTTCCTGCCGCCGCTCGATGCGCAGCTTGCCTCTTATCGTGCGGTGACGGGCCTGCGCGGCGCGATCGACAGCGTCGGCAGCGACGGGATGAAATCGCTGATGGATACGTGGATCGACGGCTTCACGCGCGTGCAACCGGGCGTGCGCAAGGGCGACCGGTGGGAGCATCTCGGCACGCTGAACGGGTTTCATGCGCTGCTCGCGGGCGACACCGGGATGGCGCCGATGGGCCGCGAACTCTGGCCGGACGAGCGCGCCGATTACGCGCGGATTCGCCACGACGCGGCGCCGCTCGAGATCCGCGTCGCGCGCGGCGGCTTCGACACGCCGCAACGGACCACCGCGCAGGCGATCTTCGTGCATCCGGACAATCCGCTGAACGGCATCACGCTGCCGCAGCTCGCATCGATCCTGCAGCAGCACCCCGGCATTACGCGATGGGGCCAGCTGGGCCTGACCGGTGCGTGGGCCGACCGGCCGATCTCGATCCACGTCCCGCCGCACACCGCGCCGAACGCGATGTCGATGCAGGTCATGGTGCTGGCGGGTGGGGCCTGGAACGCCGCGGTACACGAGGGATCGATCGACGCGACGGCACGCGCGATCGCCGCGGACCCGGGCGCGATCGGTTTCGGCGGGCTCGAGGAAGGCGGCCCCGGACTCAAGACGCTCGCGGTCGCGCGCGGCGCGGGCGAGCCGTTCCAGGCAATCGACGCGCAGAACGCGGCGAGCGGCCGCTACCCGCTCACGCGCTACATGTACATCCGCCTGAATCGTCCGCTGACGCCGCAGGAAAAAGCGTTCCTGCGCTATGTGCTGAGCCGCGACGGCCAGGAGCCCGTGCGCTATTCGGCGTACTTCCCGCTGAGCGCGCAAGAGACGCGCGAAGAGCGGGCGAAGCTCAGGTAGCAAGCGATGGGATCGCGATCCGGCGCGCACCGAAGCACGGCCGCGCATCCCTGAACGGACATTCATATTGCGTTCAGCCTGATTTTAAGGTTGCCCCGTATAACTGAAACCGTTCCGTGAGCCGATGCGTCCCGTCCTGTCCCGACGCGACGCGACGCACGGCGCGAACGCCACATGGAAGGCAATACGCCACACCTGACGAAACCGGAGGAGAACATCCCATGAAACACACTGTCCTGCGCATCGCTGCCGGCGCGCTCGTGCTCGGCACCCTGGTGCCGGCCGCACATGCCGCCGAGAAGCTCACCCTGATGGTCGGCGGCATGGAAAAGCAGATCTACCTGCCGGCGAAGCTCGCCGAGCGGCTCGGCTATTTCAAGGAGCAGGGCCTCGACGTCGAGCTGATCAACGAGGCGGCGGGCGTCGATGCCGAGAACGAACTGGTCGCCGGCACGGTGCAGGGCGTCGTCGGCTTCTACGATCACACGATCGACCTGCAGGCGAAAGGCAAGTACATCGAGTCCGTCGTGCAGTTCAGCCATACGCCCGGCGAAGTCGAGCTGATCTCGTCGAAGGTTGCCGGCAAGGTCAAGTCGCCGGCCGACTTCCGTGGGCTGACGCTGGGCGTCACCGGCCTCGGCTCGTCGACCAACTTCCTCACGCAGTACCTCGGCGTATCGCACGGCGTGAAGACGTCGGAGATGACGTCGCTGCCCGTCGGCGCCGGCAACACGTTCATCGCCGCGATCAAGCAGGGCAAGATCGACGGCGGCATGACGACCGAGCCGACGGTGTCGCGCCTCGTGAACACCGGCGACGCGAAGGTGCTGGTCGACCTGCGCTCGCCCGAGAGCACGCAGAAGTGGCTCGGCGGCATGTATCCGGCCGCCAGCCTGTACATGCAGAACGACTGGGTGCAGTCGCACAAGGCGACCGTGCAGAAGCTCGCTAACGCGTTCGTCAAGACGCTGCGCTACATCAACACGCACAGCGCGGAGGAAATCACCGCGCAGATGCCGGCCGACTACTACGCGGGCGACCGCGCGATGTACACGAAGGCGCTGGCCAGCGGCAAGGTGATGTTCATTGCGGACGGCCGCATGCCGGAATCGGGCCCGCCCACCGTGTTGAAAGTGCTCGGGTCGTTCGACAAGGCGGTGATGGGTCACAAGATCGATCTGTCGAAGACCTACACGACCGAATTCATCAACGCCGTGCAGATCAAGTAACGCGCTCGCCGCGACGGTCCGCCAGCGGGCCGTCGCTCACGCTTCGTCGATATCAATCTGGTCCCATAGGTGGTAACCCAATGACAGCTCCCCTCGCAATCGCGCAGCATCCCGTCGCCGCATCGAACGATGTTCCGGCGATCGAGCTCGACCGCGTCAGCCGCCGCTTCGTCAGTCCGGAAGGCAAGGCGATCATGGCGCTGCAGAACTTCAGCATGAGCGTCGGCAAGGGCGAGTTCTGCGCCGTCGTCGGCCCGACGGGCTGCGGCAAATCCACCACGCTCAGCCTGATCACGGGCCTCGCCGCGCCGAGCGCCGGCACGGTCAGGATCTGGGGCGAGCCCGTCGCCGGCATCGATCGCCGCATCGGCTTCGTGTTCCAGTCGGACGCGGTGTTCCCGTGGAAGAACGTGCTCGACAACGTCGCGGCCGGCCCGCTGTACCGCGGCGAGAACAAGGCGCTGGCGTACGAGCGCGCGATGGAATGGATCCGCCGCGTCGGTCTCGCGCGCTTCGAGCGCCACTATCCGCACCAGCTGTCCGGCGGCATGCGCAAGCGCGTGGCGCTGGCCCAGACCTTCATCAATGAACCCGAGATCCTGCTGATGGACGAGCCGTTTTCGGCGCTCGACGTGCAGACGCGCACGCTGATGCAGGACGAGCTGTTGCATCTGTGGAGCGTGAACGGCGCATCGGTCGTGTTCGTCACGCACGACATCGAAGAGGCGATCGCGCTCGCGGACAAGGTGTTCGTGCTGACCTCGGGCCCCGCGACCGTCAAGACGTCATACGAAATCGACCTGCCGCGTCCGCGCGACGTCGCGGAATCGCGTTATTCCCCCCGCTTTATCGAACTGTCGCGGCAGATCTGGAACGATCTGCGCGACGAAGTCCACATCTGAGCGCCCGCGGGCGCATTGAGGAACAGCATGAATACCCCGATGACAGGTGCCGCGTCGAACGAGATCGAGCTGCGGCAGGTGGAAGTGCGGGCCCAGGCGAACATGCGCCGGCGCCAGACGCTCGTGCATGTGTTGCGGCTCGCGGTGCTGGTCGTGACGCTGGGCGGGTGGGAGCTCGCGGGCCGCGTTGGCTGGATCGATCCGTTTTTCTTTTCGACGCCGTCGCTGATCGCTGAGCAGATCTGGCAGTGGCTGACCGAGGGAACGTCGCAAGGGCCGTTGTGGGTCCAGGTGCTCGTGACGCTCGAGGAGACCGCGCTCGGCTTCCTGATCGGCAGCGTGGGCGGCGTGATCGCCGGGATCGCACTGGGCCGCAACAAGTTGCTCGCGGACGTGTTCAGCCTCTACATCAAGATCGCGAACTCGATCCCGCGCGTGGTGCTCGGCTCGGTGTTCATCATCGCGCTCGGTCTCGGCATGGCGTCGAAGGTCGCGCTGGCGGTCGTGATGGTGTTCTTCGTGGTGTTCGCGAATGCATTCCAGGGCGTGCGCGAGGCCGATCGCAACCTGATCGCCAACGCACATATCCTCGGCGCGTCGAAACACGACGTGACGCTGACGGTCGTGCTGCCGGCCGCGATGAGCTGGATTCTCGCGAGCCTGCACGTGAGCTTCGGGTTCGCGCTGGTGGGCGCCGTGGTCGGCGAATTCCTCGGCTCGAAGCAGGGGATCGGGCTGCTGATCTCGACCGCGCAGGGCGCGTTCAACGCGGCCGGCGTGTTTGCCGCAATGATCGTGCTCGCGGTCGTCGCGCTCGGCGCCGAATTCGTGCTCACGCAACTCGAGAACCGGCTGCTCAAGTGGCGCCCGCCGCAGTTCTCCGACGCGGGCCACTGACCTCGGCCCACCGCGCCGGTCCGCGTATCCGGTGGGCCGGCGCGGCACCCGCATCACCCGCATCACCCGCATCACCCGCATCACCCGCATCTCGCGTGGCCGTCACGTACCCGTCGCGCACCCGTGCATCTTTCCGCCTCATCCGTCTTTCCTCTGACCTATCCCGCTCGTGTCTCGCACCGGGCGCCCACATACGGCGCCGGCCACCATTCGCCCAGGAGAAACCGCGTCATGTCCGTCATCCGTCATCCGGTTCCGGCCGCGCGTCGCACGCCGCGTCGCGCCCGATTCGTCAAGGCGGCGCTCGCCGTCGGCGCAGCGCTGGCCTGTCATGCCGCGCTGGCCGGCCCGCCGTTCGTGACCGACGATCCGGAGCCCGTCGAGCGCGGGCACTTCGAAATCGATGCCGCCGCGTCGGGCACGGTGCGCGCCGGCAGCCATGGCGGCATGCTGCCGGGCGTCGAGATCAACTACGGACTGGCTGACAACGTGCAGATCAATGCGACGCTCGGCATGGCGTTCATGCACGAAACCGCGAATCGCACCCATTACGGCTTCGGCGACACCGAACTCGGCGCGAAGTATCGCTTCATCGCCGAGGACGACGCGGGCTGGCGTCCACAGGTCGCGTTCGCGCCGAGCGTCACGCTGCCGTCCGGCAACGAGCGCCTGGGCCTTGGCGACGGGCATGCGCACGTGCTGCTGCCGCTGTGGGCGCAGAAGACGATCGGCGACTGGACGACGTTCGGCGGCGGCGGGTACGTCGTGAACCGCCACGCGGGACAGCAAGGCTACTGGACCGGCGGCTGGGCCGTGTTGCGCAAGTTCGGCGAACGCCTCCAGCTCGGCGGCGAAGTCTTCTACATCGGCGCGGCGAGCCGTGACGATCCGTCCGCGGCCGGCTTCAATCTCGGCGGCATCTACGGGCTGACGGAGCGCGACCGCCTGCTGTTCTCGTTCGGGCGCGGCATTACGCACGTGAGCGACACCAACCGCTTCTCGTACTACGTCGGCTATCAGCGCGACATGTAGTGCGCGCCTGCGTCCTGCTCACGCTGCGTCGGTCGAATGGAGCGGCGCGTTGAGCGGCGGCGGGCCGGCGGGACCGGGTGGCGTGGTGGCGGGAATCTCGAAGACCATCGACAGCCCGCGGCCACCGGGCCCGGCCTCGGCGTAGATGTGGCCGCCGTGCAGTTCGACGAGGCTGCGGCAGATGGCGAGGCCGAGGCCGCTGCCCTTGTCCTCGTGGCCCGGACGCTGGACGCGCACGAAGCGCTCGAAGATGCGTTCGCGCTGTTCGGCGGCGACGCCGGGCCCTTCGTCCTCCAGACGGACCTGCCAGCATTGGTTCATCAACGTGGAACGCAACGTGACGCGGCTTCCCGGCGGGGAGGCCGCGAGCGCATTGCTGAGCAGGTTCAGCAGCACCTGGCGGATCCACTTCGGCTCGATCGCGGCCTGCCCGCTGCCGTGATGCGTGAGGAAGAAGCGCTGCTCGCGGTGTTCGGCGAGCACATGGGCGTCCTGCGCGAAATTCTGCAGGAACGGCTCCGGATCCTGCGGCCGCAGATCGAGCGAAATCGCGCGCGCATCGGCGCGCGACAGGAACAGCAGGTCCTCGATGATGCGATTGAGCTGGGCCAGTTCGCGGATCTGGATCTGCACCGCGTGTTCCTGCGCCGTCGTCAACTGGCCGTCGACGACCAGCTTCTCGGCCTGCAGCCGCACCAGCGTCAGCGGGGTCTTCAACTCGTGCGAGGCTTCCGCGGTAAATCGCCGGATCTGGTCGAACGACGCTTCGAGGCGGTCGAACATCTGGTTAAGCAGGCGCGCGAGGTCCGAAATCTCGTCGCGCGCGGCGGACACCGGGATGCGCTCGCTCAGGTTGTCCGAGCGGATCCGGTCTGCGGTGTCCTGGATCAGCCGCAGCGGGCGCAGCGCCATCCGGCTGAAGCCGTAGCCGATCACGCTGCTGACCACGACCATGACGACCAGCAATCCGTAGAACGTATGTTCGTACGCGCTCATCACGACGCGCACGTGCCCCTTCGTGGTGGCCACCACGACCGTATACGGCCCGAGCGCGAAGCTGCCCGCGCGCAGCTCGCCCAGCCCTTCGATATCCGTGTTGAACGCCTGCTGGTGGCGAGGCGACGGGACGAGATCGCGTCCGTGCAGGTCCGGCGAGCGAAACACCACCGTGCCGCCAGGCCCGTAGATCTCGGTAAAAAACAGTTCCAGGTTGTCGGACATCATCGACTGCACGCGCTGGCGCAGTTCCGCTTCCGGCGGCTTCGTGCCGAGCGAAGTGGAGGCGGCGCGAATCTGTTCGAACTCCGATTGGTTGAGCAGATCCAGTGCGTGGATCGCGTGGTGTTCGATGAAATACCGCCCGGCAAGAAACAGCGACGCGAACGTGACGGTCGATGCGAGCACGTAGCAGATCGCGAGGCGCGCGCCGATCGACTTCATCAGTTGCTCCTGGAGACCTCGCCATTGATGGCGAGGAGGAAAGGAGCGCCGCCGACAGGCGGCATTCCTTCGTTAGAATGACCGGCATGATTCTTGTCTATCGCTACCGGGTGAAGTCGCTCAACGGCCTGCTGAACAAGCAGAGCCGAGCGGTGAACTACGTGTGGAATTTCTGCAATGACACGCAGAAACACGCGCTCAAGTGGAACAAGAAGTGGCCGACGGGTTTCGACCTGAACGTGCTGACGACCGGCAGCAGCAAGGAACTCGGCATCCATTCCGGCACGGTCAACGCAACGTGCGAGCAGTTCGCGAAGTCGCGCAGCCAGCACCGTCGCCCCTACCTGCGCTATCGCGGCAGGAAATCGCTGGGCTGGGTGCCGCTGAAGGGCCGCGACCTGAAACGCGAGGGCGACGCGTTCCGCTTCGCCGGCAACACCTTCCGCGTGTTCAGCTGTCGCCCGCTTCCCGATGGCAAGATCAAGGACGGAACCAACTTTGCGCAAGATGCGCGCGGCAACTGGTTCCTCAACATCGTGGTCGAGATCCCCGATGTTCAGGCGCGCCCGATCCGTTGCGGCGTCGGCATCGATCTCGGCCTGAAAGACTTCGCAACACTTTCGACCGGCGAGAAGCTGCCCAATGACCAGTTCGGCCGGCGCGCGGCCGACAAGCTCGCGAAGGCGCAGCGCGCGCGCAAGCACAAGCGGCATATCGCGAAGCTGCACGCCAAGGTGGCGAATGCCCGCGCCGACTTTCAGCACAAGCTCGCGCTCGATCTGGTGCGACGCTTCGATTACATCGCGGTCGGCAACGTGTCGGCCGCGAAACTCGCCAGAACCAGGCTGGCGAAGAGCGTCTACGACGCAGCCTGGTCGTCCTTCCGGGACAAGCTCCGTTACAAGGCGATGGCGCACGGAGCCACGTTCGTGGAAGTGGACGAAAGCGGTTCGACCCAGTCCTGTTCGTCGTGCGGGTCGAAAGACAGCACGACGCGGCCGAAAGGTATCGCGGGACTGCGAATTAGAGAGTGGGCCTGCAGCGAATGCGGTGTCGTGCATGATCGAGATACCAATGCTGCGCTGAACATTCTCCGATGCGGACGTGCATCGCCAGTCGTGGGAATCCGCTCCCTTTAGGAAGCGGAGGACGTCAAAGCAGCTGGTAACCGACGCCGCGCACCGTCTTGAACAGCGGCTTGCCGAGCGGCGCTTCGAACTTGCCGCGCAGCCGGCTCATATAGACGTCGAGCAGGTTGGTGTCGACGTCGTAATGCGATTCCCAGATCTTCTCGGCAATGAGCGTGCGCGTCAGGATGCGGCCGGGATTCTGCAGGAAGATCTCCAGCAACGCGAACTCGCGGCTCGTCAGGTCGATCGGCTTGCCGTTCAGGTGGACGGTGCGGCTCAGCAGGTCGAGCTTGATGCCCTGGTGCTGCAGCACGGTTTCCTTGACCGACGACTGGCGCCGCAGCAGCGAGCGCATCCGGGCGAGCAGCTCTTCGAGGCTGAAGGGTTTCGGCAGGTAGTCGTCGGCGCCGACGTCGAGCCCTTTCACGCGATCTTCGACTGCGTCGCGCGCGCTCAGGATCAGCACCGGCTCGTTGAATCCGGCGCTGCGCCATTCGCGCAGCAGCTCGAGGCCGTCGCCGTCGGGCAAACCCAGATCGAGCACGATGACGTCGTAACTCGATTCGCAAAGGGCTTCGCGTGCCTGCGCGCAACTCTCGACCCAGGTCACCGTGTATGCACGTTCGGCCAGCGCCTGCTTGAGGTAAAGGCCCAGCTTGCGCTGGTCTTCGAGGATCAGGATCTTCATCGTGGAACCGCCTGTGGGGTAGTTTCAGGCTAGCGCAGGCGGTTCGGCGTGACAAGCAACGTAACGTCAAAGGCGGGGTTTTCCTGATCTTCCTGAACGAAAATTCAGGAAGCGTTCAGGTCTGTTTCAGGTTCGCGGCGCGCCTGCGAATCGACGAAGTATTCGCATCACGAAGAGGACGAAGAGGACGCGACCACGCGTGCGTCACGTCGCGTGCTGCGAGTCCGGACTTACCCCGACATGCCCTTGAATTCAGCTTTCATTCAGGTTTGCCGACAAAGATGACGGATATGAACAGTCGTCGTCCGGGCAACCTCAGGGCAACCTCATGAAACCCGTTTTCCGTTCTCTCGTGCTGCAGGTCCATCGCTGGTGCGGCTTGACCGTCGGACTCGTGATCCTGTCGATGGCGATCACCGGGGCATCGATCGTATTCCGTCCCGGCCTCGAGCCGGTGCTCAATCGCGACCTGCTGACGGTGCCGGCCTGCACGGCGCGCGTGACGCTCGACACGCTGGCCGCGAATGCGGCCGAGATGCGGCCTGCAGCGACGCTCGACTATATCCGGCTCGTCGCGGGCAGGCCGGGCGCGCCG
The DNA here is from genome assembly GCF_017104785.1 of Burkholderia sp. Ac-20353. Taxonomy (NCBI): domain Bacteria; kingdom Pseudomonadati; phylum Pseudomonadota; class Betaproteobacteria; order Burkholderiales; family Burkholderiaceae; genus Burkholderia; species Burkholderia sp. Ac-20353. The sequence goes on from NZ_JAAGPL010000038.1 coordinate 38,248, forward strand.
CGCATGCCGTCCGCGATGGTTCGTTTTACCGATCAGCATTTCGTCTACCTGAATCCGTGTACCGGAGCGGTACTGGGCGAGCGCTCGCGTTACGGCGGCGTGCTCGGCACGATCGAGCAGATTCACCGGTTTCGTTTCATGAAGCACGGCAGCCTGATTACCGGCACGAGTGCGATTCTGTTCGGGCTGCTGCTGATCGGCGGCGGCATCATGCTCTGGTGGCCGCACTCGCGTCACGGCTGGCGGATGGCGTTCGTGCCGGGCTCGGGCGCGCGCGGACAGGCGTTTGCGTATCGGCTGCATCGCACGGCCGGGATTTATGCGAGCGCGATCCTGCTGTCGATGGTGCTGACCGGGCTGCCGTGGGCGTTCGACTGGTACGCGCACGGCATCTATGCGATGACAGGTTCGCCGCAGCCCGCGAGGCCACCGAAGTCGGCGGTGCCTGCCAACGACGCGCAGCGGCAACCGCTCGAGCGTTTCTGGCGCACCGCGCAGTCGCTGTCGCCCGACCCGCAAGACGCGCTGCTGCATGTTCCCGGGAAGCCGCGCGATCCGGTCGAGATGTATCTGATCGATCGCGACGCGCCGCACCCGAACGCTCGCACGATGCTGTTCATCGATGCCTACACGGGCAAGGTGCTGCGCTTCGTTCCGTATGCGCGCAGCAGCATCGGACACAAGCTGTATTTCTGGGCGTTGTCGTGGCACACCGGTGCGGTGGGCGGCGTGTTCGGGCAACTGTTGCTGCTGGCCGGCGCGCTGTGCGTGCCGCTGCTTGCCTGGACCGGGATCCGCAACGCGTTGCGCCGCCTGTGGCGTCCTGCGGCGCACGATGCGCGCCTGAGCGTGCGCGTCGCAAGCAAGACGATCGAGGCCGACGGCGTGTGTGCGTTCGAGCTGACGGATCCGGCCGGACGCAAGCTGCCGCCGTTCGCGGCAGGCGCCCATATCGACGTGCATCTGGGCGATGGCCTCGTGCGCCAGTACTCGCTGTGCGGCGATCCCCGCGAACGGCGCCGCTACGTGATCGCCGTGCTGCGCGTCACGCACTCGCGTGGCGGATCGGCGGCCATGCACGAACGGATACACGAAGGCGACCTGCTCGAGATCGGGGCGCCGGTCAATCACTTTGCGCTGGACGAGACCGCGTCGCGCTCGCTGCTGCTCGCGGGCGGGATCGGCATCACGCCGATCATCGGCATGGCGGAGCGGCTTGCGTGGCACGACGCCGACTTCGAACTGCACTATTGCGCCCGCTCGCGCTCGCGCGCCGCATTCGTGCAGCGGCTCGTGCGCGCGCCGTTCGCCGGCCGTGCAAGGTTCCACTTCAGCGACGCACGCACGGAGCGGCGCTTCGACATCGAGTGCGTGCTCGACAGCCAGTCGCCGGCCACGCATCTGTATGTGTGCGGGCCCGCGGGCTTCATCGATACGGTGCTGCGCGCCGCGCGCAACCGCGGCTGGCCCGAGCGGCAGCTGCACTGCGAGCGCTTTGCACCGGCTGCGCAAGTGCATGCGGCGGCACGTGCGTTCGACGTGCAGCTCGCCAGCACGGGCAAGGTGTACCGGATCCCCGCGGACAAGTCCGTCGTCGCGTCGCTCGCCGAGCACGGCGTCAGGATTCCGACGTCGTGCGAGCAGGGTGTTTGCGGCACCTGCGTCACGCGGGTGCTGGCCGGCGACGTCGAACACCTCGACTGCGTGCTGACGCCCGCACAGCGCGAACGGCACGGACATTTCACGCCCTGCTGCTCGCGTGCGAAGGGGGATCTGCTGGTGCTGGACATCTGACCGGACGGCGGCCGCCGGCCTCGTGCCGCCGGGCGCGACGCCGGTTGCGGCCGGACCGGATCGAAGACGGATAATGCAAACGACCTGGAGGAGACCGTGATCAGAAGAACCATGGTGGCAATGGCCGTCCTGGCCTTGTTTTCCCCGTTGCTCTACGCGCAGGCCGACAGCGGCCCGCACGAGAATGCGCAGGTGCCGCAGCCCGGACACGCGAAGCACTATGCGCAGCAACTGGTGGAGCGCACGGTCGCGCTGCACCCGGAGCTCGTCGAGCTGGATCTTCACATGCGTCCCCCGGGCGAGAACGACAGCGTGATCGTCGCGGCGAAATCGGCGAACCGGATCGGCAGGAAGTCGGACCCCGACGATCTCGACGTGGTCCGGACCGGCACGCCGTTCGTGGAAGTGAACAAGCGCGCCGACCAGAACGTCGAGGTGCATTTGCCGTTGCTCGACGTCACGCGCAAGGTGATCGGCGAAGTCGAAGTGACGTTCCCGTACCCGCCGGGTTCCGGCCTCGACAAGGACGCGCTGATCCGGGCAGGCGCGCTGATCCGCGACGAACTGAGCCGGCAGATCCGCTACGGGAACGAACTCTTCGACCCCGTGCTGCCGACCACGGGCATTCCGGCGAATCCGTACGCGCAGACGCTCGTCGACGACGTGATCCGCACGCGCCGCGACGTGATGGTGCTCGCGATGCACGTCGCGCGACCGGGCGGTGACGGCGACTATCCGATCATTGCATCGAACATCGGCCGCATCGGCAAGCCGGCCGATGCGGACGACCGGCGTGTGATCGAGACCGGCAAGACCCAGACCGCGATCGGCCGCGACGGCGATCGCCTCGAAGTGGAGCTGCCGCTGCAGGATGCCGCGGGCCGGACGATCGGCGCGCTCGGCGTCGTGATGCCATACCGCGCGTCCGACGACCAGGCGGTGCTCGTGAAGAAGGCCGAGACGATCCGGGACGAACTGCGCAAGCGGATCCGCGACGCCGCCGCGCTTTACGAACCGAGGCGGCTCGAGCCGGCAACGTCGGTGATCGTGGCGCAACTGAACGCGGAGGCGCTCGGCAACAAGGAATCGCTGCCGATGACCAAGGAGGTGATGGGCGCCGGCGCGCTGCAGACCGCGCAGGAGGGGGTGACCGACGCGGTCAAGAACCAGGCCGGCGTGTCGCCGACCAACTCGTCGGGCAGCCCGGCCGATGCGGCCAGCATCCGCGGCATCAAGGTCAACCTGTTCGCGAACTACCGGCTCAACGGCGGCCTGCCGACCGCGAACGTGATGTCGGTGCCCGCGGAGAACAAGCAGCGCGTGGAGACGCTGAAGGGCGCGAACGCGCTGATGTTCGGCGTGGCGAGCCCCGCGGGCATCCTCAACATGGTGACGAAGCGCGCGCCGATGGACAAGGACGTCGCGTCGCTCGCGCTGCTCGGCAATTCGTTCGGGCAGATCGGCGTCGCAGCCGACGTCAGCCATCGGTTCGGCAGCGAAAAACAATTCGGTATCCGCGTGAATGCGTCGGACACGCACATCGAGAACGGCGTGCACGGCGCGAACGGGCGCGGCTGGTTCGGCAGCGTCGGCGCCGACTGGCAGGTCACCAACCGCCTGCACTTCCAGTTCGATCTCGAAACGTACCGGAAGGAGGTCGTCGAGCAGGGCAGCATCAGCCTGCCGACGGCCGTCAAGGGGCACATCACGCTGCCGCGCGTGCCGGATCCGAGGAACCTGCTGTCGGGCCCGTGGGCGGTTTTTTCCGCGAAGACGACGAACGTCCAGGGGCGCGTCGACTACGAGATCGCGCCGGGCTGGAAGGTGCTCGCCGAAATCGGCCAGTCGGATTCGGACCGTTCGCGCTCGACGACCCGGATCGGCGGGTACAACGTGTTTACCGGCGCGGGTGGCATCCCGACCGTCAGCGAGGTGACGCAGGTCTATTTCAACAAGTACAAGCGGGCGGAGCTGCTCGGCCAGTTCGCGACGGGCCCGCTCACGCACGACATCACGTTCGGCGTGTCGCGCAGCGAGCGCATCGCCGAGACGCCTGCGCAAAATACGATCGTGTTGCCGGTGCGCGTCAACATCTTCGATCCGATCCCGTTGCCCGCACCGGTGCCGACCCACCCCGACACGTCGCTGCCGAAGCAGGTCAACGCGGATACCGGACTCTATACGTATGACATGGTCGGCGTCGGCCCGAAGTGGAAGTTCCTGCTCGGCTTCCGCGCAAGCCGGTCGTCGGCGAATGACGGCGTCGTGTCGTCGTCGACCTGGGTCGGGTCCCCGGCGTTCGGCATCCTCTACGACGTGCTGCCGACCACGACGCTGTTCGCGAGCTACATGAAAGGCCTGGAGGACGGCGGTGTCGCGCCCGCGAATGCGAAGAACGCGTACCAGGTGCTCGCACCGGCCGTGTCGACGCAATACGAGATCGGCGTGCGCGACCACTACTTCAGGTGGCTGCAATTCAGCGCGTCGGTGTTCGACATCAAGCGTGCGAACGCGGTGACCAACTCGGCCACGCAGATCTTCGCGAACGACGGCACGATCGAATACCGGGGCGCGGAAGCGGTGCTGACGCAGGACATCACGCGTCAGTGGTCGCTGTCCGAAGCGATCCAGTACATGCACGCGGTGCAGAATCCCGTGTATGACATGACGATCAAGGGCCTCACGCCGGAAAACACGCCGAAGTGGGTCGGCAACATCGCGCTGACCCATCGCCCTGCGTGGCTGCCCGGCCTCGCGCTGACGGTGCGCGCATCGTTCATCACGAAGCGCCCGGTCAACCCGCAGGATCAGGGATACATCCCCGGGTACACCATCTACTCGCTCGGCGCCAGCTACACGACCCTGATCGCCGGCAAGCACGTCGATATCAAGCTCGCGGTCGACAACCTGTTCAACAAGCGCTACTGGAATTCCGTGCAGACCGGCACGCTCGGCACGGGGATGGATCGCAGCGTGAAGATGGTCGCCAGGATCGATTTCTGATGCGACGCCCAGCCCTTTCACTTTCTCTCGTCGAGCGAAACTTCATGAAACCCGTATCGATCCGGGCCGTCGGCCGTTTCCTCGCAGCCGTGGTCGCGCTGGCCGGCGTGCTGGCCGGCGTGCTGAACGCCGGGGCCGCGCTTGCCGCGGAGGCGTCCGGCAACGATGCGCTGTCGCTGATCATCACTTACCAGACGACGCCCGCGAACCGGCCCGCGCTGCGTCGCGAACTGGCGCAATCGACCGCGCACGAGTTCGCGCGCTGGAAGCACGACGGGCGGCTGCGCCGCTACGCGCTGCTGTTCAATCGCTATGCCGATTCGGACAACTGGGATGCGATGGCGCTGCTGACGTTCGCGACGCCGGACGACCTGTATCGCTGGCGCTCGGTCGAGCAGGTGCAGCCCGCGGCGCTGTCCGGAAAGGCACTCGCGGTGACGACGTCGATCCATACGACGCCGGTCGATACCCGGCGCGCAGCGGCACTCGACGCGAAATCGCCGAATGCGGTGTACGTGGTCATCCCGTACAAGACGCTGGTATCGGCCGGCGACTACGAGAAGTATGCGGACGCCTATGTGATTCCTCAGTTCAACGGATGGATGGACGAAGGCGTGCTGTCGGGGTATTCGCTCTATACGAGCCAGTTCCCGGCCGGCCGCCCGTGGACGGCGATGGTGATCCTGCAGTACCGGGATGAGGCCGCGCTGAGCGCGCGCGAGGCCGTCGTGGACAAGGTCCGCGAGCGCCTGAAGCAGAGCCCCGAATGGAAGGCGATCAGCGACAGCAAGAAGAACGTGCGCACCGAAGAGCAGGTGGTGGTTGCCGATCCGGTGGCCGTGAGCCCATGACCCATCCGTCCACTGACAAGGAGCATCCGATGAAACGACTCGCACTCGCGGTGGTGTCCGCCTGCCTGCTCGGCGGGCACGCGATGGCCGCCGAGCCTGCTGCATCTGCTGAACCCGCTGTACCTGCTGCGCCCGCTGCCGATGCGCCGCCGTCACGCATCGTGCTGCTCGTCGACGAAATCAAGGCGATCCGCAATTTCCCGGTGGTGCTCGCGGAGCGCCTCGGTTACCTGAGCGACGGCGGGGCGACCGTGACCGTGATGAACATCCGCGACGACGTGTCGAGCGCCGACATGCTGAAGGACGGACGGGTCGACGCGGTGGTCGCCTATTACCATCACAACGTGGTCAACCACGCGCACGGCATCGATACGGAGGCTGTCGTCACGCTCGGCGTGACGCCGGGCGCGAAGGTGCTGGTCGCGAATCAGGCCAGGGACAAGTATCGGAGCGTGACCGATCTCGAGGGCGCGCGCTTCATCGCGGGCGGCGCCGGCTCGTCGAAGAGCACGGTCGCGAATGCGCTCGTGCTGGCGGGCGGCCACGGCATCGGCGATTACACGCGGCTCGGCACGGACGGCAAGGAGAAGAACGTCGACGCATTGCGTAACGGCGCCGCCGATTTCGTCGTGGCGCCGACGCCTGACGGCGACGTCTACGAATCGAAAGGCGTGGCGACGGTCTTTGCGGACCTGACGTCGGTCGACGGCACGCGCCGGACCCTGGGCACGCTGTTTCCGTCGAGCACGGTCTATATGTCGGGCCCGCGGGTTCGCGCGCATCCGGAAATTGCCCGGCATCTGGCGGCCGCGTTCGTGCGCACGCTGCGGTACATCAACACGCATACGCCCGAGCAGCTCCTGGCCGTCATTCCGCCAGAGATCAGCGGCAAGGATCGCGCCGCCTATCTGAAGGTGCTGAAGGAGGAAATCCCGATGTTCGCGAACGACGGGCGCATGCCGGACGATGGTGCGACGAAGGAGTGGCAGGTGCTCGCCGCGGCGAATCCGTCCTGCGCGTCGGTGAAGGTCGAACGGACCTATACCAACGCATTCGTCGACGACGCGCTGCGCACGCTGCACTGAGCGGCGGCGGCCGGCCGCAAGCCGTCAGCGGCGCGCGGCCGCGTTCCGCCCGCGTGGCACATACAGCGTGACGCTGCAGCCGGTCGCGACGTCGTTGAAGCGCAGCGCCATCCCGTGCATGGTCGCGATCGCAGCCGCGAGGCTGAGGCCGAGGCCGCTTCCGGCCGTATGCCGGCTCGTCTCCGCGCGATAGAACCGCCGCAGCACGGCCTGCCGTTCGTCGGGCGGGATGCCGGGGCCGTCGTCGGCGATCGTGATGCCGATGCCCGTTGCGTCGCGAAACGGCCGGATCGACACGTGGCCACCTTCCGGCGCGAACTTGATCGCGTTGTCGACGAGATTGGCCAGCGCCTCGAACAGCAGGTTGCGGTCGCCCTGCAATTCGAGCGGACCGTCCGACGCCCGGTGGTAGTCGAGCGTCACGCGCTTGTCTTCGGCAGTAGGTTCGTAGTACTCGACGACGTCGTCGGTGACCGTGGCGAGATCCACGGCGGCGAAGCTCTGCTGGCGCGCATGGGACTCGATCTCGGAGATCCGCAGCAGTGCGTTGAACGTGTGCAGGATGCTGCCGGCTTCGGCGATCGTGTCGTCGATCGCGATCCGGTAATCCGCCTCGTTCCGCGCGCGCCGCTGCGCGCGTTCGAGCCCCGCGAGCAGGCGGGTGAGCGGCGTGCGCAAGTCGTGCGCGATCGCGTCGCACACGCCCTTGACTTCCTGCATCAGCCGTTCGATCTCGTCGAGCATGCCGTTGACGACGTGCACGAGCCGCCCGATGTCGTCATGCTTCGTATGCACCGGCAGACGCCGGCTCAGGTTGCCGGACACGATCTCCTCGATCGAGTGCGTGACGGCGTCGAGCCGCCGCACGGCGCCGACCCCGACGATCGCGGCGCCGACGAGCCCCGTCAGCAACATCAGCAGGCCGGCCGTCACCAGCACGTGCAGCAGCTCTTCGTCGAAATGATCGAGCTCGCGGGTGTTCTGGCACTGCAGCGCGGTGCGGCCGTCCGGCAGCTGCGCGGCGATGCAGCGGCCCGGCGCGTGACGCTCGCCGCCCAGCGGCAGCCGCATCGAGAACGGCTTGTCGAATGCCGGGATCGGCGGCCGGTCGCCCGCGTAGCCGCCCGCGAGGTGCTTGCCCTGCGCGTCGAACAGCCCGAATGGCCGCTGCTGGCGCGGATCGAACTGGCTCTGGTGCGCGAAGCGCGCGGCCAGGTCGGTCCTGGCGTCGCGCACGGTCGCGGCGTGCTCGCGCATCAGCCAGTCGTCGACGCGCTCCGTCTCGAAGCCGGTGATTTCGACGTACAGGTAGGCGAACAGCACGGCCGAGACGATGCCGAACATCGCGAGGAACAGCGTCGCGAGCCGGAAGCTGGTAGTGCGGTGCAGGTCAGCCAGCTGCACGGAGCGTATATCCCGAGCCACGAACGGTCTGGATCAGCGACAGCGAGCCGGTCGGATCGAGTTTCTTGCGCAGCCGGCTCACATGCACGTCGATCACGTTGGTCCGCTCGTCGAGCCGGTAGCCCCAGACGGCCTCGAACAGCATCGTGCGGCTCACCGTCTGGTCGGCGTGTCGCATCAGGAACTCGAGCAGCAGGTATTCGCGCGGCAGCAGCGCGACGGGTTGCCCGGCACAGGTGACCTCGCGGGTCAGCAGGTTCAGCGACAGCGGTCCGATCTGGTATTCGTGCGCGGCGCTTGCCGGCACATCGCGGCGACGCATCAGCGCATCGAGGCGTGCCGTCAGTTCGACGAACTCGAACGGCTTGGTCAGGTAATCGTCGCCGCCGGCGCGCAGGCCGCGCACCCGCTCGTCGACCGCGGACAGCGCGCTCAGGATCAGCACGGGGGTGGTCACGCCGGCGCTGCGGATCGCCGCGAGCATGCCGAGCCCTTCCAGGCCGCCGGTCAGCATCCGGTCCAGCACGATCGCGTCGTACTGCTTCGCGACGGCGAGCACGAGGCCGTCACGGCCAGTCTGCGCGGATTCGACCACCCAGCCATAGTCGGTGAGCGCGCAGACGATTTCGTCGAGGGTCTGATGATCGTCTTCGACGACCAGGATATTCGGCATCCGTATTTCGCCAGGGAGGAGGCGCGGCCGACGGTGGCCCGCTGGCCGCGCGCGAAGCGTAAACTGTTCGCCGACAGTATGCACCGGCGCGCCAAACATCCGGTTCGCGCCAACATGAAATAAATTTAATCTGGTTTATTGCCTGCATGCGGATTCTGATCGTCGAAGACGATGTGCGCGGCGCGCAGTTCATCGTGCGCGGCCTGACGGAGAGCGGCCACGTCGTGGACACGGCGGGCGACGGCGCGCTCGGGCTCGCGCTCGCGCGCGAAGGCATCTACGACGTGATCGTGACGGATCGCAGGCTGCCGGGGCTCGACGGGATGGAACTCGTGCGTCGCCTGCGCGAGCAGGATCGCGCAACGCCGGTGCTGATGCTGTCCGCGATCGCGGGCCTCGACGATCGGGTCGACGGGATTCGCGCCGGTTGCGACGACTACCTTGCCAAACCGTATGCATTTTCCGAACTGCTGGCGCGCGTCGAGGCACTGGCGCGGCGCGCTGATCGCACCCGGCTGCAGGACGTGCTGCGCGTGGGCGACCTGTCACTCGACCGGCGCACGCGCCGGGCGAGCCGGGGCGGGCGCGACCTGCAACTGCAACATCGCGAATACCTGCTGCTCGAGTGCCTGATGCGCCACGCGGGGCAGGTCGTCACGCGCAGCATGCTGCTCGAGGCGGCCTGGGACTACCAGTTCGAGCCGCGCGGCAACGTGATCGACATGCACGTGCATCGGCTGCGCGCAAAGGTCGACCGTGGCTTTGCCGAGCCGCTGATCCATACCGTCGTCGGCGCCGGCTACATGGTGCGCGCCGGCGAATGAGCACGCCCGACGTACGTGCCGATATCGATTAAATAAATTTCATCCTGGAGCGAAAGGCCGGACAGGAACCCGTCGCTATCCTCGTCGCGTAAAAGTTGCGAGGGAGTCGATCCATGCTTCGGTCGGACGGTCCGCCGCCCCGGCGCGCGCCGCGGCGCAAGTCCATTCACGGCCTGATCGCCGTCACGTTGCTCGCCGCATCGTTGGCGGGCTGTTCGTTCGTGCCGACCTACCGGCGGCCGGCGCCGCCCGCGCCCGCCGGCTGGAACGACGCCGCGCAAACGTCGCTCGCGGGCACCGTGCCGGTGACGAGCGGCTGGTGGCGCAGCTATGGCGACGCCGCGCTCGACACGCTCGTCGAGCGCGGGCTGCAGCATAACTATTCGCTCGCGTCGGCGCTCGCCAGCGTCGACGAGGCACGCGCCAACGCGGAGAAGGCCGGTGCACCGCTCTATCCGTCATTGACGCTGAACGGCACGTTCGATCGCAGCCATCGCCGCAGCGCAAGCAGCGGATCGTCGAACTCGGGCGGCGCGAGCCGCAGCCAGAGCCTGTTCGCCGAGGCGAGCTACGAGATCGATTTCTGGGGCCGCAACGCCGCCACCGCGAACGCGGCAGGCACGCTCGCGCAGGCCGCCGGCTTCGATCGCGATACGGTCGCGCTGACACTGACCGCGTCGATCGTCGACACGTACTTCCAGGTGCAGAGCGTGCGGGAACGCGTGGCGCTCGCGCAGTCGATCTCGGCGAATGCGGCGCGGATCCTCGCGTTGCTGCAGGCGCAGCAGGCGGCGGGCGTCGCGACCGAGCTGCAGGTGCAGCAGCAGCGCAATGCGCTCGCCACCTTCCAGGCCACGATTCCGGCGCTGCGCCAGCAGCTCGACCAGAACCTGCATCTGCTCGCGACGCTCGTCGGCGCGGCGCCGGAGGGCTTCGACGTCGCGCCCGCGCCGCTGGCCGGCATCGCGGTGCCGCAGCCGCGTCCGAACCTGCCGGCCACCCTGCTCGATACGCGACCCGACATCCGCGCGTCGGAAGCGCGGCTTCAGGCGGCCAACTACGACGTCGGCGCCGCGCGTGCCGCGTTCTTTCCGAACCTCGTGCTGACGGCGGACGGCGGGTTGAGCAGCAGCGCGCTGTCGCACTTCCTGTCGAGTCCGTTCGCGAGCGTGGCCGCCGCGCTGACCGCACCGATCTTCGACGGCGGCGCGCTGCGTGGCCAGCTGCACGCGAGCGAGGCGGCGTCCGCGAAGAGCGTCGCCGACTACCGCCAGACGATCGTTGCCGCGCTCCAGGATGTCGAAGACATGCTGTCGGCGGCCTCGCAGCAACAGCAGGTCGAGTCCGCCGACCAGCAGGCGGCCGACGCTGCCGCCAAGGCCGCGCAGCTCGCCGACGCGCAATACCGCAGCGGCACGGTCGATTTCCTCACGGTGCTCGATACGCAGCGCACCCGCTATCAGTCCGAGGACACGCTCGTGCAGACGCGCCTCGCCCGGCTGCAGGCGTCCGTCGGGCTGTTCCGTGCATTCGGCGGCGGCTTCGGCGTCACGCAAGCGCCGCCGGCGCTGGCGAGCGCGGCAGGTCCGGCCGCGCCGTCCGTCCCTTCATCATCTTCCATCGCGCCATGAATCACATTGCCGATCTTCCCCCGCGGCAGCCGATCCGGCACGGCCGCCGCTTTTCGTTCCGGCTCGCCGTCGGCGCCGCCGCCGTGCTCGCACTCGTCGCGTGGTGGCAGTGGCCGAAGCACGCGGCACCCGCGGCCAAACCGGCCGTGCCGGTCACGGCCGGCCATCCGGTGACGGCCGATTTCCCGATCCGGGCCGTCGCGGTCGGCACGGTGCAGGCACGCAATGCCGTCGACGTGAAAGTGCGCGTCGACGGCCAGCTGCAGCGCGTGCTGTTCGCCGAAGGGCAGGACGTGAAGGCCGGGCAGGTGCTCGCGCAGCTCGACCAGGGGCCGCTTGCCGCGCAACTGCGCCAGGCCGAGGCGACGCAGAACAAGGATCAGGCCAGCCTCGAGAATGCGAGGCTCGATTTCGACCGCTATTCGAAGCTGGTCGGCATCGGCGCGGCGACGACGCAGAGTGTCGATACGGCGCGCACGCAGGTCAAGGCGCTGACGGCGACCGTCGCGGCCGATGCCGCGATCGTGCAGAACGACCGCCTGCAGCTTGGCTTCACGACGCTGACCGCGCCATTCGCCGGGCGGGTCGGCGCGCGCGAGGCCGACATCGGGGCGATCGTGCATCCCGGTGATGCGACGGGTATCGTCACCGTCACGCAGATGGAGCCGATCGACGTGCAGTTCTCGGTGCCGCAGGACGTGCTGCCCGACCTGCTCGCCGGCCAGGCGAAAGCGCCGTTGCCGGTGACCGTCACCGCGCGCGCGGGCGGCGAGGCACTCGCGCAGGGCACGTTGAGCTTCATCGACAGCCAGGTCGACCGGACCACCGGCCAGATCAAATTGAAGGGTGCGTTCGCCAACACCGACCGCAAGTTGTGGCCGGGCGAACTCGTCAACGCGCGGGTGCTGCTGCGTACCGACCGCCAGCGGCTTGCGGTGCCGAGCCGCGCGGTCGTCAACACGCAGGCCGGCCCGCAGCTCTATGTGATCGATGCGTCCGGCAAGGCCCGCCTGCGTGCGGTGCAGACGGGGGTCGCGGTCGACGGCATGACCGAGATCCGCAGCGGTGTGGCCGCCGGCGACCTCGTCGTGTTCGAAGGTCAGAGCCGCCTCGATCCGGGCACGCCCGTGACGGCGAAACTCGTCGGCGCGCGCGACGAGGCCGCGACGCCCGCGCCGGCCGCCACGCTGGATGCAGCGTCATGAGCCTGCTCGAACTGTTCATCCGCCGGCGCGTCGCGACGTCGTTCCTCGCGCTCGCCGTGCTGCTCGTCGGGCTCGTCGCTTACTTCATGCTGCCCGTCGCGCCGCTGCCGCAGGTCGATTTCCCGACCATCCAGGTCGTCGCGAAGCTGCCGGGCGCGAGCGCGGACACGATGGCGACGTCGGTCGCGACGCCGCTCGAGCGACAGTTGTCGAACATTTCCGGCATCACGCAGATGACGTCGTCGAGCTCGCTCGGCACGACCTCGATCGCGATCCAGTTCGACCTGTCGCGCGACATCAACAGCGCGGCGCAGGACGTGCAGACCGCGATCAACGCGGCGGGCGGCACGCTGCCGAAGAACCTGCCGAATCCGCCGACCTACGAGAAGGTCAATCCGGCCGATTTCACGATGCTGTCGCTGGCACTGACGTCGCCGTCGCTGACGCTCACGCAGCTCGACAGCTACGCGGAGAACTTTCTCGCGCAGCAGATTTCGCAGATGCCGGGCGTCGGCCTCGTCGACTTCCACGGACAGCAGCGGCCGTCGGTGCGGATTCGCATCGACCCGGACAAGCTTGCCGCGCGCGGCCTCACGCTGGAAGACGTCCGCTCGATCGTCGGCGTGCAGACCGTCAATGCGCCGAAGGGCAATCTCAACGGGCCGGACCGCTCGGTCGTGCTCAATGCGACCGACCAGCTCACATCCGCTGCGGCCTACCGCAATCTCGTCGTCGCCTACAAGAACGGCGCGCCGGTCCGGCTCGACGATCTCGGCACCGTGGTCGACGCGGCGGAGGACACGCAGCAGGCGGCCTGGCTGCAGCACGAGCGCGCGATCATCATCGACGTGCACAAGCAACCCGGCTACAACGTCGTCGCGACGATCCGCAACATCACGTCGCGCCTGCCGCAGCTCGAGGCATCGCTGCCTGCGGCCGCGCACGTGCGCGTCGTCGGCGATCGCACGCAGACGATCGACGCGTCGGTGCACGACGTGCAGTTCACGCTGATGCTGACGATCGCGCTCGTCGTGATGGTGATCTTCTCGTTCCTGCGCAACGTGTGGGCCACCGTGATCCCGAGCCTCACGATCCCGCTGTCGCTGGTCGCGACGTTCGGCGTGATGTATCTGCTCGACTACAGTCTCGACAACCTGTCGCTGATGGGGCTGACGATCGCGGTCGGCTTCGTCGTCGACGATGCGATCGTCGTGATCGAGAACGTGATGCGCCACATCGAGGAGGGCGTGCCGAAGCTGCGCGCTGCGCTGCTCGGCGCGCGCGAGGTGCGCTTCACGATTGTCTCGATGACGATCTCGCTGATCGCCGTGTTCATTCCGATCCTGATGATGGGCGGCATCGTCGGCCGGCTGTTCCGCGAGTTCGCGGTGACGGTCAGCGTCGCGATCGTGATGTCGGCGCTGGTGTCGCTGACCGTCACGCCGATGCTGTGCGGCTGGCTGATCCGCCCGCCGGGCTCGGACCGCGGCCGGCTGCGCGCGCTCGAGCGCTGGCTCGAAATCGCGTTCGTCGCGGTCGAGGGGCATTACGAGCGCGGTCTCGACTGGGCGCTCGCGCATCGCAACACGATGCTGGCGGTTACCGTCGGCACCGTCGCGCTCACGGCCACGCTGTTCGTGACGGTGCCGAAAGGCTTCTTCCCGCAGGAGGATTCGGGGCTGATCATGGGTGTCGCGCAGGCGGCGCCCGACATTTCGCCGCCGGCGATGGCGGAGAAGATGCTGCAGCTCGGCCGGATTGTCGAGGCTGACCCGGCCGTCGACAACGCCTATTACTGGATCGGCCCGAACCCGACCGTGAGCCAGGGCCGCATGATGATCAACCTGAAGCCGTTCGGCCAGCGCACGGCAAGCGCCGCGCAGGTGCTCGCCCGGTTGCGGCCGAAGCTGGCGAAAGTGATGGGCATCACGCTGTCGATGCAGGTCAGGCAGGACATCCAGGTGGGCGGGCGGATCAGTGCCGCGCAATACCAGTACACGCTGCAGGACGCGGACGTGCAGGAGCTGAACCTGTGGGCGCAGCGGCTGACGCAGCGCTTCGCGACACTGCCGCAGCTCACCGACGTCAGTTCGGACCAGCAGGCGTCGGCGACGAGCGCGACGCTCGTGATCGATCGCAACACCGCATCGCGCTTCGGCATCACCGCGCAGGCGATCGACGACACGCTGTACGACGCGTTCGGCCAGCGCCAGATCGCGACGTTGTTCACGTCGCTGAACCAGTATCACGTCGTCGAGGAGGTCGATCCGAAGTTCCAGTTGTCCACCGACGCGCTGGCGCACCTGTACGTGCGCTCGCCGCTTACCGGCGAACTCGTGCCGATGAACGTGCTGGTCGGCATCGAAAACAACGTGTCGCCGATCTCGGTCAACCACCAGGGGCTGTTCCCGTCCGTGACGATCTCGTTCAACCTCGCGCCGGGGCATTCGCTCGGCGATGCCGTGGCGGCCATTCGCGCGGCCGAGGCGGCGGCCGGCAAACCCGACACGCTCACGGGCACGTTCCAGGGTACGGCGCAGGCGTTCCAGGCTTCGCTCGCGAGCGAGCCGTACCTGATTCTCGCTGCGCTCGTCGTCGTGTACCTCGTGCTCGGGATGCTCTACGAGAACCCGATCCATCCGCTGACGATCATCTCGACGCTGCCGTCTGCGGGCGTCGGGGCGCTGCTCGCGTTGCTGCTCTGCGGGCAGGACCTGTCGATCATGGGGATGATCGGCATCATCCTGCTGATCGGCATCGTCAAGAAGAACGCGATCATGATGATCGACTTCGCGCTCGCGGCCGAGCGCGAGCAGGGCCTCGCGCCGGTCGCCGCAATCCGCCAGGCCTGCGTGCTGCGCTTCCGGCCCATCATGATGACGACGCTCGCCGCACTGTTCGGCGCGCTGCCGCTCGCGATCGGACATGGCGCAGGTGCCGAGCTGCGTGTGCCGCTCGGCATTGCGATCGTCGGCGGGCTGATCCTGTCGCAGTTGCTGACGCTTTTCACGACGCCGGTCGTTTATCTCGCATTCGATCGGCTCGCGCGGCGTTTCGAGCGCAATACGCACGGGGCCGATGCACCGGTCGAACCCGAAATCGAGGTCGAGGTCGAGCGATTGTCGTGACCGGGTCGGGGAAATGACGCGCCGACGCCGGCTGCCACCGCATCACGCGCGATCATCCGCATCCCGAATCGGAATCACCATGCGGCCGCCACAGTTGCGCAGCAGGTCGCGCAGTTCGTTGATCACCGGAAACACCTCGTGGTTCCAGTCGGCACCCTGCATGTCGTGCGCTTCCTGCTCGCGCTCGACGATCCAGCGGTCTTCCTTGAAGATGCGCTCGGTGAACCAGACGAGTAGCGGCCACGCGAGATCGAGCGCGTACGGCACGCCGGGCTTGCGGATCGACAACACTCCGAACGTTCGATTGGTGCGCTGCGCGGCATCGAGCGGCACGTAGACGATCCACAGGTCCATCACCAGCGTGCCTTCGCTCGACCGGATCTGCAGCGTCTGGTACGGATAGCCGGTGCGCACCGTCATCACGCTCTTGTCGGTCTGGTCGCCGGCCTTCCTGCTGGCGCCGAACACGAGTGCCTCGCCCACCGGCTGCTTGCCTTCCATCCGCGCGAACGTGTAGTCCACCTCGACCCAGTCGTCGCCGCGCCGGCGGCCGAGCGAGCGCGCGCGCATCTGCCCCATCTGCCGCCGGTGCAGGAACTGGTGGTTCATGTCCATCAGGTTCTCGTGCATGAACGAGTAGTGGCATTTGACTTCGCGGCCGAAGCGGCGCGTCTTGTACGCGCGGTCGTCCGCTGACGCCAGCGCGGGGACCGGACGCTGGTCGGCGAGCGCCGCATCGCCGGGAAACACGAAGATCAGCCCGTGCGCTTCGCGGCACGGATAGCTGCGCACGCCGTTGGGCAGGCGCTCGCGCCCGAGGTACGGCACGTCGATGCAACGGCCGCTGCAGTCGTAGGTCCAGCCGTGGTAGCAGCAGCGGATCGATTCGCCGGTGACGACGCCCGCGTGCAGCGGCACCTGGCGGTGCGCGCAACGATCTTCGAGCGCGAAGACCGTGCCGGATTCGGTGCGCACGAGCACGATCGGGTCGCCGGCGAAGTGCGCGCCGAGCGTTTTGCCGCGCTTGACTTCGTGCGACCACGCGAGCGGATACCAGTGATCGGGATGGATGGGCACCCGGCGCAGGTCGCGCACGGGCGCGCTGGCGGGTGGCTCGATGACACGATGATCCGGCAAGGGCACTGCACGCATGCGCGACGCCTCCTTCCATGACGGGAGAATCGACCGTCGCTGAATGTGGACGGTGGATCGGGTCCAGTCTACGCGAAGTCGGTCGTGATGGAGCGCCAGATCAGGGAACGTCGGGATACGCGAGCATGATCCGGATTGATTCCGGTCAAAACGGCGCCTTTGCGAACGCGACATCCGCTGCGTTGCGACATTGCGCGCGTTCGCGTGGTGTGGCGCGGTGCCGCGCGCGACAACGCGTGTCGTGAACGCGCGGTTTCCCGTGCTGCAGCGAACGGGCGGTTGCGCATGCGGCTAGTCGCCAACCGCCAACCGCCAACCGCCGTCGCGTCACGCGCACACCGCACCGTCAAAGATGCGCCTGCCGCCAGAGCACTGCGTCGGGTCGGTAGATCGCCGGGAACAGCCGCTTCAGCCCGGCGACCTTCGGCAGATCGTTGTACGCGATGTACGGAGCGTCCGGGTGCAGCTCGAGGTAGTTCTGGTGATAGGTCTCGGCCGGGTAGAACCCGCCGAACGTCTCGACGCGCGTGACGATCGGCGCGGGAAACACGTGCGCGCGGCCGAGCTGCGCGATGTAGGCGGTCGCGACCGCGCGCTGCTGCGCGTCGGTCGGGAAGATTGCCGAACGGTACTGCGTGCCGTCGTCGGGGCCTTGGTGGTTCAGCTCGGTCGGGTCGTGCACGACCGAGAAGAAGATCTGCAGCAGCCGGCCGTAGCTGATCTGCGCGGGATCGTAGACGATGCTGACCGATTCCGCGTGCCCCGTCAGCCCGGAGCCGACGAGTTCGTAGTGCGCGGTCGCGGCCATGCCGCCCGCGTAACCGGCGGTCACCTGCTTCACGCCCTTCACGTGCTCGAACACACCCTGCACGCCCCAGAAGCAGCCGCCCGCAAGGACGGCGGTTTCGTTGTGCGATGCAGCGGGCGTTTCGTCGAGCGTGGGCGCCGGCACGGTCGTCACCGGCTCGGCCGAGTTGACGATGCGCTGATAGCCGAACGCGGCTGCGGCGGCCAGCGCGAGCACGCCGATGCGATGCCGGAGGGCAGATCCGCGCGGCGGAGTGGGTTGTTGCGATGAGGTTGTGTTCACGATGTTCTCCTGTGTCGAACCGGACGAGACGAAACCGGGTATCGGTCGGTGGGCCGCATACGCTCAGCCGAACGTGAACGAATACGCGCGCACGCCGGAATCGAGAAACTCGATCGAGAACGTGCGATCCGCGATCTGACCTTGCTGGCGCACCAGCTGATACAGGCGTTGCCCCGTCACGGTGCCGTAGCCTTGCGCATCGACATCCGCGCCATGCGCGTCGCCGGGCGCCGCGCCGTCGAGCGCGATCCGGAAGCGGACCGGCTTGCCGTTCGCGTCAGGCCCGAGCACGAGGTGCAGGTCGCGCGCATGAAAGCGGTAGACGATCCGGCCGGCGGGTGCGGCGAGCGTCGCGTCTTCCGCGCCGACCTGCCACTTGCCGGCGAATCCCCAGTCGTTCAGGCCGGGGCGCACCGGCGTGTCGTAGCGGTGCGCGACATCTCGCACGACGCCGCCCGGCGACGCGAAGTCTTCCGCTCGCGCATAGCCGACGTAGGTCTCGGGCGACTGGATGTCCGCGTTGTCGGCCGCGGCCATCGCCCCCTTCGCGTTCGCCGCCGCGATGCCGATCGGCACGTTCAGCGCCTCCGGGTGGCCCGCTTCGGCAAGCAGCGCCTGGATCGCGCGCTCCGATTCCACATACTCGCCTTCGCCGAAATGGTGGCGGCGGATCCGGCCTTGCGCGTCGATGAAGTAGTGCGCCGGCCAGTATTCGTTGCCGAATGCACGCCAGATTACGTAGCGGTTGTCGATCGCGACCGGATAGTCGATGCCGAGATCGTGCACGGCCTTGCGGACGTTGCCGATGTCCCGTTCGAACGCGAATTCCGGCGCGTGCACGCCAATCACGACGAGCCCGTACGGCGCGTACTTGTGCGCCCATGCCTGGATATATGGCAACGTGCGCAGGCAGTTGATGCACGAATAGGTCCAGAAGTCGACGAGCACGACCTTGCCGCGCAGGCCGGCCGTCGTGAGCGGCGGCGAGTTCAGCCATTGCACGGCGCCGTCGAGCGCGGGCAGCGTGCCTTCGACCGGCAGCGCGGCGACCGCGGCGGCGTGCATCGGTTGCGGCGCCGGCTGTGGCGACGTGTCGGCCGCGCGCATCATCGCGCCGCCATCGCGTTGCGTGGCGGAGGTGCCTGCGGCGGTCATCACGCCGTCTGCAGGCGCATTGGCTGCGGTGTTTTCTGCAGCCATCGCCGGCGCGCCGGGCGCGTGCCCGCCGAGGCGATCGACGAGCTTTGCCTCGAGGCCGCCGGTCGTGACCGTCGACAGTTGTGCGAGGGCGCCCGTATCGAGCCCGAGCGCGATCGCGGCCACGCCGGCCAGCAGCGCGGCGCCGATCCCGCGCTTGATCCATTCGCCCGCGCCGAGCGAG
>NZ_JAAGPL010000039.1:0-234 GCF_017104785.1 Burkholderia sp. Ac-20353
TAAAAAAAAAAAAAAAAAAAAAGCCTTACGAGTCCGAGTCATGACTTACACACCTCATCTCGTCACTGTCTCTGTTCTCCGTCGCTATGATAGTATTATACGCACTGCGTTCTGTACTCAGTAGTATAGACAACTCTCTTACCGCGCTGTTCATCATAGTACTCTCACTTACGTTAGTTCACTCTGGCTCTCTCAACTGGTCGTAATCTCACTGTATTACGCGTAGCACGTCTA
>NZ_JAAGPL010000377.1:0-3510 GCF_017104785.1 Burkholderia sp. Ac-20353
CGCAAACGCGGTCACGCTGCAGGGCGAAGTGGCGCTCGCCGCGTGGCGCGACGCACACGGCGGCACGCTCACGCGCGTGTCGCTCGCGCACGCGGAACCGCTCGGCCGCTTCGACACCTGGCGGCAGCCATTGCCCGTCACGCTATACGACGTGTACAAGCCCGCGCAGACTCGCGCGACGGCAGAGTGATGCGCGACGAGACCCCCGAACAGCCCGCACCGCTGCGCTTCGGCTATACGACCGGCAGCTGCGCGACCGCGACGTCGCTCGCGGCCGCGCGCCTGCTGCTCGCGGGCAGCGCGGACGACGCCGTGGAAATCGTGTTGCCGAAGGGGCAGCGCGTGATGATGCGCCTCGAATTCTGCCGGCGAACGACGGGGACAGGGACAGGGACAGGGGCCGAGGCCGACAGCGCGGAGGCCGGCACGATCAAGGACGCCGGCGACGATCCGGACGTCACGCACGGCGCGCTGGTATTCGCGCGCGTCGCGCTCGCGACAGCGCCCGGCGTGCGCTTTCATGCGGGGCCGGGCGTCGGCACGGTCACCCGCGCGGGGCTCACGCTACCGGTCGGCGAGCCGGCGATCAACCCGGTGCCGCGCGAGATGATGACTGCACACCTGACCGCGCTCGCGGCCGAGCACGGCTACGCGGGCGGCTTCGACGTGACGATCGGCGTCGAGGGCGGCGAGGCGCTCGCACTGAAGACGATGAACCCGCGGCTCGGCATCGTCGGCGGGCTGTCGATCCTCGGCACGACCGGCATCGTGCGGCCGTTCTCGTGCTCCGCGTATATCGCGTCGATCCATCAGGGCATCGACGTCGCGCGCGCGAACGGTGTCGACCACCTCGCCGCGTGCACGGGCAACGCGAGCGAGGACGCCATGCGCGCGCACTACCGGCTGCCGGACATGGCGCTGATCGAGATGGGCGATTTCGCGGGCGCGGTGCTGAAGCACCTGCGGCGCGCGCCGGTCGCGCGGCTGTCGATGTGCGGCGGCTTCGGCAAGCTCAGCAAGCTCGCGGCCGGCCATCTCGACCTGCACAGCCGCCATTCGAGCATCGACCTGCCGCTGCTCGCGCAATGGGCGGCCGAGGCCGGCGCGAGCGACGCGCTGCAGGCTGCGATGCGCGCCGCGAACACGAGCCAGGAGGCGCTGAAGCTCGCGCAGGCGGACGGCGTGCCGCTCGGCGACATCGTGTGCACGCAGGCGCTCCATGTCGCCCGCGACATCGTGCCCGCGTCGGTCGCGGTCGAGATGTTCGCGATCGACCGGCAGGGCCGCTTCGTCGGGAGCGCACGATGAGCCCGCGGATCCTGCTGCTCGGCGGCACCGGCGACGCGCTGAAGATCGCCCGCGCGCTCGGGGCCCGGCATGTGTACAGTCTCGCCGGGCTCGGCAAGGTGCCGGCCGATCTCGCGTGCGAAGTCCGCGTCGGTGGCTTCGGCGGGGCGGCGGGTCTGGCCGCGTATCTGCGCGACGCCGGCATCGGCCTCGTGATCGACGCGACCCATCCGTATGCGGCGCGGATCAGCGCAAACGCTGCCGCCGCCGCGCACGACGCGGGCGTGCCGTGCTGGGCGTTGCGCCGCGCGCCGTGGCAGCCGCAGCCGGGCGACGACTGGCGGATGGTCGACGACTGGGCCGGCATCGAGGCCGCGCTCGCGCCGTTTCGCCGGCCACTGTTTACGCTCGGGCGCGAACCGCTCGCGCATCTCGACGCGATTCCTGCGCACCAGTTCTGGCTCGTGCGCTGCCTCGATCCGCATCCGGGCAACGCGCGCGCGCAGATCGTCGCCGCGCGCGGGCCGTTCACGCTCGACGGAGAGCGCGCGCTGTTCGCGCTCGCGGGCATCGACGTCGTCGTCAGCAAGAACAGCGGCGGCAGCGCGACCGAAGCGAAGCTCGACGTCGCGCGCGAGCGCCGGCTGCCGGTGGTGATGCTGCGCCGGCCGCCGCTGCCCGACGTCGACCGCGCGTTCGACTCGCCCGCTGCGCTGATCGAGGCGCTCGATCCGGCGGCGCGCGCATGACGCCACACATGACGCCGCACAAGCGCTGACAAACGAATTGATGGAGTTTTTTCGATGACGGTGTATTTCATCGGCGCGGGTCCTGGCGATCCGGAGCTGATCACGGTGAAGGGCCAGCGCCTCGTGCGCACGTGCCCGGTGATCCTGTATGCGGGTTCGCTCGTGCCCGAGGCCGTGCTCGACGGCCATCGCGCGGAGCAGGTCGTCAACACGGCTGAGCTCGATCTCGACGCGATCGTCGCGCTGCTCGCCGCCGCGCACGCGAAGGGGCAGGACGTCGCGCGCGTACATTCCGGCGATCCGTCGCTGTACGGCGCGATCGGCGAGCAGATCCGCCGGCTGAAGGTGCTCGGGATTCCGTATGAAATCGTGCCGGGCGTGACGGCCACCGCCGCGTGCGCGGCAACGCTCGGCTGCGAACTGACGCTGCCCGGCATCGCGCAGACGGTGATCCTCACGCGCTACGCGGGCAAGACGACGATGCCGGAAGGCGAAGCGCTCGGCGCGCTGGCCGCGCATCGCGCGACGCTCGCGATCCATCTCGGCGTGCGCCATCTCGCGCGCATCGTCGACGAGGTGCTGCCGCATTACGGGCCCGATTGCCCGGTCGCGGTGATCTACCGCGCAAGCTGGCCCGACGAGGAGCGCGTCACCGGCACGCTTGCCGACATCGTCGGCAAGGTCGCGGGCACGCGCATCGAGCGCACCGCGCTGATCCTGATCGGCCGCGTGCTCGACGCGGAAGGCTTTGCCGATTCGACGCTGTACGCGAGCGCGGGCTGAAGCAGCGGCACGTCAACGAGTGGCGGCGGCCAGGCAGCGCCAGCCGTCATTCGCGCACCACCGCGGCACCTCCGCTCACGCACGCGCGACGCGCCGCGCAACCTGCGGCGTGAAGCCGGCCGCGAGCGCGAACAGCGCGACGCACAGGCACGCCATCGCGATCCACGCGGGCGTCAGGTCCGCGAGATGCTGGCGGACGATCCCCGCCGCGAACGGAAACAGCCCCGCAATCAGGTAGCCGATGCCTTGCACGAAACCGGTCAGCGACGCGGCGTCGGCCGGCGTCGCCGCATGGTCGACCGTGACGATCAGCGACAGCGGGAACAGCGCGCCGATGCCCGCGCCCATCAGCAGCGCGGCGGGCAGCGCGAGCCGCTCCGGCTCCACGAGCATCAGCACGAGCCCGACGAGCAGCGCCGCGATTGCCGCGATCAGCGCCGGCCGGCGATCGGGCACGCGGTCGATCGTCGCGGATACCGTCAGGCCGGCTACGACTTCCGCGAGCGTGACGCCGCCGAGCAGGCCGCCCGCCGCTGCGGGCGACCAGCCGAGCCGCATGTAGAACGGCGGCAGCCACGCGAGCACGAGCGTATATGCGCCGGTTGCAATCCCGAAGAACAGCGCGAGCCGCCACGCGCGCGCGGAGCGCGACGGCTGCGACGCGGTTGCCGACGGCGCGGCGATCGCCACG
>NZ_JAAGPL010000378.1:0-3376 GCF_017104785.1 Burkholderia sp. Ac-20353
TGGCGCGTAGGCGGCCGGCACCGGCGCCGTCGGGCGCTCGTAGCGCGGCGCGAGCGAGCAGCCGGCCAGCACGAGCGCGGCCGCGAGCGCGACCTGGACGCGCAGCCCTGCGCGCGCATTCACGCGAAACATCATCACGTTCCCTCCATCGTCGTCGATTGCGCACTGCCGCGGCGGCGCGTGCCGACCTTGAACAGCCGGCCGACGATCACAAAAAACAGCGGGACGAGGAACACCGCGAGCACGGTCGCCGAGATCACGCCGCCGAGCACGCCGGTGCCGATCGCCATCTGCGCGCCGGACGCCGCGCCGGACGCGAACGCGAGCGGCAGCACGCCGACGCCGAACGCAAGCGACGTCATCACGATCGGCCGCAGCCGCAGCCGCGCGGCCTCGAGCGCTGCGTCGACGAGCGACATTCCCTGCGCGACGAGATCCTTCGCGACCTCGACGATCAGGATCGCGTTCTTCGCGGACAGCCCGATCGTCGCGATCAGCCCCACCTTGAAATAAATGTCGTTCGGCATCGTCCGCAGCGTCACGCCGAGCACCGCGCCGATCAGGCCGAGCGGCACGACCAGCATCACCGCGAACGGAATCGACCAGCTCTCGTACAGCGCCGCGAGCGCGAGGAACACGACGAGCACCGACAGCGCGAACAGCATCGGTGCCTGTGCGCCCGACAGCCGTTCCTCGAACGACTGCCCCGACCACGCGTAGCCGATGCCGGCCGGCAGTTCGCCCGCGATCCGCTCGATCGCGGCCATCGCCTCGCCGCTGCTGTGGCCGGACGCGGCCGAGCCGTTGATCGTGAACGACGGGAAGCCGTTGTAGCGCGTGAGCTGCGGCGGGCCGAACGTCCAGTGCAGCGTCGTGAACGCGGCGAGCGGCACCATCTCGCCGCGCGCATTGCGCACGCGCAGCTTCTTCACGTCGTCCGGATCGAGCCGGTGCCGGCCGTCCGCCTGCACGATCACGCGGCGCACCTGCGCGCCATGCATGAAGTCGCCGATATAGTCGGAGCCGAACATCACCGCGAGCGTCGTGTTGATCTCGTCCATCGACACGCCAAGCGCGGACGCCTTCGCGCGATCGATGTCCAGCTTCAGTTGCGGCGCGTCCTGCGTGCCCGCGAACATCAGGTCGGTCAATGCCCGATGCTTGCTGCCTTCGGCGAGCAGCCGCTCGCGCGCGGCGACGAATGCCGCGTAGTCGAGCCCGCCGCGGTTCTGCAGCCGGAAGTCGAAGCCGCTCGTCGAGCCGAGGTCCGGCAGCGGCGGCGCATTCATCGCGAACACCGTCGTGTTCGGCGTCGCCGCGAAGTGCTCGTTGATGCGCTCGACGATCGCCTGCACCTGGTCGCGCGCGGACTTGCGCTCCTTCCAGTTCTTCAGCGTCACGAAGATCATCCCGCCGTTCGCCCCCTCGCCGTATGTGTTGTAGCCGCCGAGCGCGAACGTGTACGCGGCCGGCTCCTGCGTGCGCACGTAGCGCTCGACCTCGCGCACGCTCTGCATTGTTTCCGCGAGCGGCGTGCCCTGTGGCCGGATCACCATCACCGTGAAGTTGCCCTGGTCCTCGTCCGGCAGGAACGCGGTCGGCAGTTGCGTGAGCATCAGCGCGGCGGCCGCGGTCAGCGCGCCGTACACGACGACCCAGCGCACGGGCTTCTTCAGCACGCCGCCGACGCGCAGCGCATAGCGCTCGGTCGCGCGCGCGACGAAGCGGTTGAACCAGCCGAAGAAGCCGCCCTTCTCGTGATGGCCGTCGGCGACCGGCTTGAGCAGCGTCGCGCACAGCGCGGGCGTGAGCGACAGCGCGAGGAACGCCGAGAAGCCGATCGACACCGCGAGCGACAGCGCGAACTGCCGGTAGATGTTGCCGACCGCGCCGCCGAAGAACGCCATCGGCACGAACACCGACGTCAGCACCACGGTGATGCCGATGATCGCGCCGCTGATCTGCTTCATCGCCTTGACGGTCGCTTCATACGGCGCGAGCCGTTCCTCGACCATCAGCCGCTCGACGTTCTCGACGACGACGATCGCGTCGTCGACGAGGATGCCGATCGCGAGCACCATCCCGAACATCGTCAGCACGTTGATCGAGAAGCCCATCGCGAACATCACGCCGAACGTGCCCGCGAGCGCGACCGGCACGACGAGCGTCGGGATCAGCGTCGCGCGCAGGTTCTGCATGAACAGGAACATCACGAGGAACACGAGCACGCCCGCCTCGATCAGCGTCGTGACGACCTTGTTCATCGACACGCGCACGAACGACGACGTCTCGTACGGAATCTGGTACGTGACGCCCGGCGGGAAAAACTTCGCCAGCTCGTTCATCGTCGCGCGCACGCGCTGCTCGGTCGCGACCGCGTTCGAACCCGGCGCGAGCTTGATGCCCATCCCGGCCGCGGTCTTGCCGTTCACGTAGGACGGGTAGTTATAGTCGTTGCCGCCGAACTCGATGCGCGCGACGTCGCGCAGGAACAGCGCCGAGCCGTCGGCCTGCGAGCGCAGCGCGATCGCGCCGAAATCGGCCGGCGTCTTCAGCGGCGCGTCGGCGAACACGGTCGCCGCGATCGGCGCGCTGTCCGGCACCGCGCTGCGGCCGATGTCGCCGACCGTCACGCGCGCGTTGTGCGCGCGCACGGCCGACGCGATGTCCGATGCGGTGAGCCCGTGGCCGGCCAGCTTGACCGGGTCGGGCCAGATCCGCATTGCATATTCGGAGCCCCAGAACTGCACCTTGCCGACGCCCTCGACGCGGCGCAGCGCCTGCACAACGTTCGCCGACGCGTATTCGCCGAGTTGCACGTCGGTCATCCGGCCATCCTCGGACGTCAGCGACACGACGAGCTGGATGTTGTCGGCAGCCTTCTCGACCTGGATGCCGTCGCGCCGCACGGGCTCGGGCAGCCGCGCCTCGACCGTCTTCAGACGGTTCTGCACCTCGACCGCAGCGAGATCGGCATTCACGCCCTGCTTGAACGTCAGGTACAGCGACGCCGAGCCGACGCTGCTCGTCGCAGACGTATACAGCAGCCCCGGCGCGCCGTTCATCTCGCGCTCGATCAGCGCGGTGACCGATTCCTCGACGACCTGCGCGGACGCACCCGGATACGTCGCGTAGATGCTGACGACGGGCGGTGCGATGTCCGGGTACTGCGCGACGGGCAGCGCGCGGATCGCGAACACGCCGCCCAGCATGATGAAGATTGCGATCACCCACGCGAACACGGGGCGATCGATGAAGAAGCGTGCCATGTTGGTTCGAACCGGTCAGGTTTGACGGGCGGCCGCCGAAGCAGCGGCCGCGGGGGGCGCGGTGGCAGGCGCGGTGTCGGACGACGCGGCCGCGGCGGGCCGCGCCT
>NZ_JAAGPL010000379.1:0-3423 GCF_017104785.1 Burkholderia sp. Ac-20353
GCGGATGACGGGCATCGTCACCAACCTGCTCGACATGGCGCGGCTGCAGGCCGGCAGCCTGCAGCTGAAGCGCCAGTGGTCGCTGCTCGAGGAGACCGTCGGCGCCGCGCTTGCCGCGTGCCGGCGCATGCTCGCGCGGCATCCGGCGCGCGTCGCGCTGCCGCCCGAGCTGCCGCTGCTGCAGATGGACGCGGTGCTGATGGAGCGCCTGTTCACGAACCTGTTCGAGAACGCCGCGAAATACACGCCGCCGGACACGCCGCTCGAAATCGGCGCGGAACGCGTCAGCGAGGACGGCCTGCCGTTCGTGCGCGTGCATGTCGACGATTACGGCCCCGGCCTGCCGCCGGGGATGGAAACGCGGATCTTCGACAAGTTCACGCGCGGCGAGAAGGAATCGGCGACGCCGGGCATCGGCCTCGGCCTTGCGATCTGCCGCGCGATCGTCGAGGCGCACGGCGGTAGAATCGGCGCGCTCAACCGCACGGCCCCCGACGGGCACGTGACGGGCGCGCGTTTCTGGTTCACGCTGCCGGTCGAGACGCCGCCCGCCGCACCCGCCGTGTCCGAAGAAGAAGCCGAGGCGCTGCACGCGCTGCCGTACGCGCCGCCATCATCCGAGCCACCGCCAGACCATGAGTGAACCGAGCCTGACCGTCGTCCTGATCGAGGACGAAAAACAGATCCGCCGTTTCGTGCGCGCCGCGCTCGAGGAGGAGGACATCGCCGTCTTCGAGGCCGAGACCGGCAAACAGGGGCTCATCGATGCGGCGACGCGCAAGCCGGACCTCGTGATCGTCGATCTCGGCCTGCCCGATGCCGACGGCCTCGACGTGATCCGCGAGCTGCGCGGCTGGTCCGAGGTGCCCGTGATCGTGCTGTCCGCGCGCACGCAGGAGGAGGAGAAGGTGGCCGCGCTCGACGCGGGCGCCGACGACTACCTGACCAAGCCGTTCGGCGTATCGGAGCTGCGCGCGCGGATCCGCGCGCAACTGCGGCGGCGCAACCAGGGCGGCGCGAACGAGTCGCCGAAAGTGAGCTTCGGCACGGTGTCGGTCGATCTCGCGCTGCGCCAGGTCTGGCGCGACGGCGAGATCGTGCACCTGACGCCGCTCGAATACCGGCTGCTCGCGACGCTCGTGCGGCACGCGGGCCGCGTGCTCACGCACCGCCAGCTGCTGCGCGACGTGTGGGGGCCGTCGCACGTCGAGAGCCATCATTACCTGCGCATCTACATGGCGCACCTGCGCCAGAAGCTCGAGCGCGACCCTGCGCAGCCCGAGTACATCATCACCGAGACGGGGGTCGGCTACCGGCTCGTCGGTGCCGCGTGACGAGCGCTGAGTGACGACCGCCGCATGACGACCGCGGCGTGGACCGCGGGTGTGCGCTGGCCGCGCGGCACGGCGTGTGACCGCGCTGCGTCGTTGCACACGGATCGCGGATTCCCCGTTATGCTGGCCGTTCTGCGAACGGAACGAGGAGCGTACGATGCTTGCCCGACTGGCCATCTCCTGTGCGCTGGCGCTCGCCGTGTCCGGCGTGTGCGCGCAACCGCTGCCGCCCGGGCAGCAACCGCCGCAGCAGCCGAAGGCGGCGCTCGCGAATCCGGCGTCGGTGAACTGCGTGAAGCTCGGCGGCCGCCACGTGGTCCGCGGCTCGCCGCAAGGCGACATCGGCATGTGCGTGTTCAAGGACGGCCGCGTGTGCGAGGAATGGGCGATGTACCGCGACGACCGCTGCGTCGGCGCCGGCGCGATGAAACACGTGACGCACTGACCGCGTGGCGCACGCGGGCCCGGTCACGCCGCCGCTGTCGCAGCGGCCGCGGGTTTCGCCGCGGCAGCCTGCACGACTGTAAGCCGCTTGTTATACTCGGCGCCGCCCGGGGACGACCCCGGGTCATTCGTTTCAACGGGGACGGCCCCATCTGATCCATGGAGCGCGTCGAAATGGCGTGGGTACTGTTGTTGATCGCCGGTTTGCTGGAAGTGGCCTGGGCGGCCGGCATGAAATCGTCTGAAGGCTTTACGCGGCTCGGGCCGTCGGTCTTTACGATCGTCACGGCGCTGGCCAGCTTCGGGCTGCTCGCGGTTGCGATGCGCCAGTTGCCGCTCGGCACCGCGTACGCGGTCTGGACCGGCATCGGCGCGGTCGGTGCATTCGTGTTCGGCATCGTGATGATGGGCGAGGCGCTGACCGTCGCCCGCCTCGCGAGCGCGTCGCTGATCGTCGCCGGCTTGATCGGCCTCAAGCTGTCGTCAGCCACCTGAGGATAGTCCTCATGGGGATTTGCGCCGGCGCGCCGGCTTCCCTGTCTATAATGGAACGCATTCGAGCCTGAATGCCGTTGCGTCGCGCGCCGAGCGCGACACGGCAAGCGCCGCCGGCCGCCACGCGCCGCGTGGCCGGCCATCCTGATCGATCGGCGAAACGCACGGAAAGTGCAAGGAGAGGGCCATGATCGAAGCCATTTCGCTCGGCGCGGGACTGGCATGGGCGAGCGGCCTGCGTCTGTACCTGACGGTGCTGATCGCAGGCGTGCTGGCGCGTGCCGGCTGGCTCCACCTGCCCGATACGCTTGCGGTGCTCACGTCGCCATGGGTGATCGGCGCCGCCGGCGTGCTTGCGATCACCGAATTCCTCGCTGACAAGATTCCCGCGTTCGATTCGCTGTGGGATGCGGTGCATACGTTCATCCGCATCCCGGCCGGCGCCGTGCTCGCAGCCGGCGCGCTCGGCCACGCCGATCCGACCGTGCTCGCGGTCGCGGGCCTCGCGGGTGGCTCGCTCGCGGGCGCCGCGCACATCACGAAGGCCGGCACGCGCGCGCTGATCAACCTGTCGCCCGAACCGATCTCGAACTGGATTGCGTCGTCGACCGAGGACGGCCTCGTGTTCGGCGGGCTCGCGCTCGCGTTCTTCGTGCCGCTGCTGTTCCTCGTGCTGCTGGCCGCTTTCATCGCGGGTTCGGTGTGGGCGGTGCCAAGGCTGTGGCGGGGCGTGTCGGGCGGCTTTCGCGGGATGGCGAACCATATGGTGACGCGGCTCAACTCGGTCGGGAGCAAGCGGGATTGATGGGGCGGCCATCCGAGGGGCGGCCATCCGGGGGGCGGTCATCCGAGGAGCGGCCATCCGTGGAGTCGCCATCCATGGAGGCGACATCCGTGGAGTCGCCATCCGTCGGCCGGCGCGACATTAGCCGGCCCGCACACGCCGCGCGGTTCGGCTGGCGCGACCTGCTCCGGCAGTCCGCGCGCATGACCGGGCGCGACTGGCGCGCGGGCGAGCTGACGCTGCTCGTGCTCGCGCTGGTGCTCGCGGTCGCCGCGCTGACGAGCGTCGGTTTTCTCGCCGACCGGCTGCGTCAGGGCCTCGAGCGCGACGCGCGGCAGATGCTCGGCGCCGATTTCGTCGTGCGCT
>NZ_JAAGPL010000380.1:0-3550 GCF_017104785.1 Burkholderia sp. Ac-20353
GGAACATCAACAGGAGCTATCACGCTACTAGTATTACATCGCCGGCGACGCGCAATGTGTACACCATTTCCGACACACTTTCCCTCCACGACGCTCTTCCGATCTCGGGTGGCCGCGTCCCGGCGGGACGCCGCCCGGGCCGAGTCGCGCCTCCCCACGGTGATGCATGAAGCGGTCGCGGTCATGAAACCATGGCCGGTCGCGATAGAAGTTGTCCCAGTACGGCCCGATAGCGAACACGACGACCGGGAAGCCATAGTAGGCCCCGTAGTCGAGCAGCGGCTCGTAGCCTCCCTGATACGGATAGTCGAGCAGCCCCGCATAGATCCAGCCGCGCAGCCCCGGCAGCGCGACGTCGCACCAGGTGTAGTCACTGACGCAGCCGATCACGGACACCATCGTGTCCTCCGGAATCTGCGCGACGAGCGGATAGTCCTCTGCCGGGCCGGCGCGCAGGTTGGCCGGCGCGTTCGTGTACGCCGCGGTCTGCGCATCCGCGATACCCGGCAACGCCAGCAAACCGAGCAGCGCGATGCAGATGCAACGCACGATCGTGTTTCTCATGATGTTCTCCTGCACGGCGCGGGCGCCCACTGCGTCAACGCCTGTTGCATTGGCGGCAACCGACGCGGCGTCGCGTTGCGCGACATCCGGTGACGCGCGGTCGCGCCAATGTCGCCTGCGGCTCAGTGTCCGTGCCCGCCGCCGAAATGCCCGCCCATCGGCGGACGGCCGAAGTGTCCGCCGCCATGGCCATGGCCATGGAAATGTCGTCCGCCGCCGAATCCGAAGCCGAACCCGATCGCGACCGGCGGCCAGCAACAGTCATACCAGCCCGGATAGTACGGCGGGTAGTAATACGGATACGGCGGATAGGCCGGGTAGACGGGGCCGGCGTAAACCGGCACCGCTTCGTCGGTCGTCATCGCTTCCGGTGGCGGGGTCGGGTTGCCCGATGTGACGGGTGCCTGCGTATAGGCGACCGGCGCCGGCGCATAATACGGCGCGTAGCCGTACGGACTCGTGTAATAGCAACCGCCGAGCACCAGCGCAGCCAACGTGCAGGCGGCAGGCGTCAATGCGGACATCGGGTTCATCGCACGCTCCGGCCAGATCGGCACTGCGCCAACCGGCGCAAGCCTACGACTCTAGCTTATGCTTCCCGCACATTTCGGGACGTATGATCGGTTACTGTTTGTTTCATTGAGCTAACGATCGTGCAGCCGTTCCGCCGACTGGGGTGGGCCGACCGTCCGGCACCGTGTCAAAGCC
Source organism: Burkholderia sp. Ac-20353 (assembly GCF_017104785.1). NCBI lineage: Bacteria > Pseudomonadati > Pseudomonadota > Betaproteobacteria > Burkholderiales > Burkholderiaceae > Burkholderia > Burkholderia sp. Ac-20353. Next base: position 1,273 of record NZ_JAAGPL010000380.1, read on the forward strand.
TGCTTTATCCCGTTCGGCGCATGACGGATCGGTCCGGCATGCGGGTTTCGGCCCATTGAAAGCGCCGCTGCAAGCGTCAATCTGGTAGATATCAGGCGTGCTGGCGCGGACGGGCGTCCGCGATTCCCCCGGCAGCCGGCCCCGGTGGACGCAAGCCCGCCCCAGCAGGACAGCGGCGCAGGCCGCCAGCGACATGGACACGCCAGGCCGCGCGCCACGCGCGGACGATTCTCCCGACACGATTGCCCGCCTGCTGGCGCTCGCCAGCGAACAGGGCTACCTGATTCACGCCGACCTGATCGACGCGCTGCCGGCCGGACGCGATACCGCCGAAGCGCTCGACGCGGTGCACGCCGCGCTCGCGGACCTCGGCATCGCGGTGCTCGACGAACGTCCGCAGCCGGCGCCGTTCGCCGAAACGGCCGCCGTCGACATCGATCGCGATGCACTCGACGAAAGCAGCGCGCTGCTCGACGACATTGCTCGCGGCGCGCGTGCGTCGACCGATCCGCTCGCCGTCTACCTGCACCGCATGCATGCGGTGCCGCTGCTGACGCACGACGATGAAATCGCGCTCGCCCGCGAAATCGAGGCCGGTCGCCGCCAACTGCTGCACGCGCTCGCCGGCTGCCCGGCCGCCGCCGACGCGCTGCTCGCGCAGTACGGCAGCATCGCGCCGGCCGGCGACGACACCGATACGCCGGCTGCCGTTACGCTGGCTGCGCTGCGCAAGGCCGTCGCCGCGGTACGCCGCGCGCTGCACGCGGAGGGCTGCCAATCGGCAGGATACCGAAACGCGCAGCGCCGGCTCGCGGCTCGGCTCGACACGATCGCATGGCCCGCTGCGGGACTCGAAAACGCGTGCCGGATCCTGCACGCGCTGGCTGCATCGACCGCGCACGGCGGCGCGACGCCGGATACGGACCCGGTGCTGCTCGACGCGGTCACGCGGCACGCGCTGGCGGCCGCGCTGCGCGACGGCCAACGCACGATGCACGACGCGACGCGCCGGATGCTCGAGGCCAACCTGCGCCTCGTGCTGTCGGTCGCCCGCAAGTATGCGAATCGCGGCGTCGACCTGTCCGATCTCGTCCAGGACGGCAGCATCGGCCTGCTGCGCGCGATCGAGAAATTCGAATATCGCCGCGGCTTCAAGTTCTCGACCTACGCGACGTGGTGGATTCGCCAGGCGGTCGCGCGCGCAGTGGCGGAACGGGCGCGGACGATTCGCCTGCCGGTCCACGTCGGCGACCAGGTCCACCGGGTCAAGCGCACCGCGCAACGCCTGCACCAGCGCACCGGCCGCAAGGCGACGCCCGCGCAGCTCGCGGCCGAAAGCGGTCTCACCGAGGACAAGCTGCGCACGCTGCTTGCGCTGCCGGGCGAACCGGTGTCGCTCGACACGCCGCTGCCCGACGCCGACACCGGGCTCGGCGAGATGATCGAGGATCGCGCGTCGCTCAGCCCGTTCGACACGCTTGCCGATGCGCGCCTGCGCGATTGCGTCACCGCGCTGCTGAAGTCGGTCACGCCGCTCGAGGCCGACGTGCTGCGCCGTCGCTTCGGCATCGACGGCGCGGAGCCGGACACCTACGAGTCGATCGCGAAGCAGGCCGGCATGTCGCGCGAACGCGTACGCCAGATCGAACGGCGCGCACTCGCGGCATTGCGCGAATCGGAGGCGGCGGAGGACGCGCATACGTTTCTCGACATGTGAGGCCGCATCGCATCAATCCCGCAACACCAGCCTGCCCGCCGCGTCGACGCGCACGTGCGTGCCGAACACCGCGCTTTCGCGCTCGAGCGTATCGGCCAGCCACGCGACGCCCTCGTCCGGTGCACGGCGCACGCTCAACTGGCGGATCTGCATCGGCACCATGAACAGCTCGGCGAGCGCGCCGCTGCGCGTGTCGACGAGCGGGAAATACATCAGTGCGAGCTCCGGCCGCCACGCGCGATAGCCGCCGATCCCTTCGTAGTCGTTCAGGAAGTCGCCGCAGCCGTACAGGATCAGCCGGCCGCGATACCGCTCGATGCCCCTGACGTGATGCGACGAATGGCCATACACGACGTCGACCCCGCCCGTGTCGATCAGCCGCTGCGCGAACGCGCGCTCGTCGGCGCTCGCCGCGTAGCCCCAGTTGCCGCCCCAGTGCAGCGAGACGACGTTCACGTCGCCGGCCGCGCGCCGCGCATCCGCGAGCCGGCGGCCGATTGCGTCGGCCCGCGCGGGCGACAGATCGGCGAGCACGTTCACGCCGCCGTGCGTCGCGCGTGC
>NZ_JAAGPL010000381.1:0-3413 GCF_017104785.1 Burkholderia sp. Ac-20353
CCACGACCATCGCGCGCGCGCGTGAGCCGCCTCGGCGAGACCGCGCGCGTCGAGCGCGTCGTCGTCGCCGGGAAACGTGCCCGTGCGCATCGCCGGCGTGGCGGCGTGGGCGATCAGGTACAGATGCAGGATCATCGCTTGCCGGCGGCGCGGCGCTGCCCGCGAAGCTTGCCGGAAAGCTGGCCGTGCAACGACTTTTGAACCGGAACGTTCACGCGTACAATCCCCCCGTTGCGAAGTGCGGAAGCCGGTTCGAATCCGGCGCGGTCGCGCCACTGTAATCGGTCACGAACGTTTCCGAAAGCCAGACCTGCCTTCGTCGCCACTTATCAACCGATCGTCGGGGCGCGATACCCCCTGGAGGTTTCATCATGAGCGAAGCAGTTCTCAAGCCGGCAGTCGCGCCGGCGCCCATTCCCGTCCGGGAACTCCTGCCGTGGGCCGTGTTCGGCGGCCTGCTCCTGTTGCTGGCGCTGTACTTCGTCGGCGCCGAGCAAGGCGCGACGTCGCTCGTGCCCGGCATGTACGTCCACGAATTCGTCCACGACGGCCGCCATCTGCTCGGCTTTCCTTGCCACTGACAAGGGGACGCTCATGGTTGGAAAGCTGCTGGTACGCGGCATGCTCGCGGGCATTGCCGCGGGTCTGCTCACGTTCTGTTTTGCCAAGGTGGCCGGGGAGCCGCAGGTCAACCAGGCCATCGCGTTCGAAGAGAAGCTCGACGCGGCCAAGGGTGACGCGCCGGAACCCGAGCTGGTCAGCCGCGACACGCAGGCCGGTTTCGGCCTGCTGACCGGGGTCGTCACTTACGGGGCAGCGTTCGGCGGGCTGTTCGCGCTGACGTTCGCGTATGCGTACGGGCGGGTCGGCAGGCTCGGTGCCCGTTCGCTGTCCGCGTGGCTCGCGCTCGCCGCGTTCGTCGCGCTGGTCATCGTGCCGAACCTCAAGTATCCGGCGAATCCGCCGTCGGTCGGCGATCCCGACACGATCGGCTTTCGCACGGGCCTGTTCTTCCTGATGATCGCGATCTCGATCGCGGCGATGGTCTTCTCGCTCAGCGTGCGGCGCCATCTCGTGGCCCGGCTCGGCGCGTGGAACGCGTCGATCGCGGGCGGGCTGCTGTTCGTCGCGCTGATCGCGTTCGTGCAGTTCGCGCTGCCGGACGTCAACGAAGTGCCCGCCGCGTTCCCGGCCGTCGTGCTGTGGAAGTTCCGCGTCGCGGCGATCGGGATGCAGGTCGTGATGTGGACGACGATCAGCCTGCTGTTCGGCGCGCTCGTCGAGCGCAGCGGGTTGATCGAGTCGCGCGCGTAAGCTGTCCATAAGCGACCCGTAAACAGCACATAAGCGGGCGCATAAGCGGCACGAATCCGTGCCGCTTATGCGCCGCTGCGCGGCGGACGGTGATCCCGCCGGCGCGCATCACGCAATGCCGGTCGCATCCCCCAATGCCGGCGCGCATCCCGGCGCATTTCCGAATATCGGCCGCATCGCGCGATGCGGCCGGCGGCATGCGCCGCGATGCCGTCGTCACCCGACGGCAGGCTGCACGATGATCTTCACGTTCCGGTCCTTGTTGTTCACCAGTTCCTCGAACCCGCGCAACACGATATCGCCGAGCGCGATCCGGCCGGTGATCAGCGGCTGCACGTCGATGCGGCCGTCCGCGATGAAGCGGATCACGTCGGCGAATTCGCCGTTGTAGGCGAGCGAGCCGATCACCTCCTTCTCGGTCGACACGATGTCGAAGAAATTGAACGCGGTCGGCTCCTCGAAGATGCCGACCATCACCGTCTTGCCGGCCTTGCGGATCACGTCGATCGCGAGCTTCGCGGTCGCGGTGTGGCCGATACACTCGAACGACACGTCCGCGCCGTAGCCGCCCGTCAACGCCTTGACCTGCGCGACCGCGTCGGCCTCCTTCGGATCGATGACGACGGTCGCGCCGACCTCGAGCGCCTTCTGCTTGCGCGCCGCCGACATCTCCAGCGCGATCACGCGCCCGGCGCCCGCCGCCTTCGCACACATGATCGTGCACAGGCCGATCGTGCCGGCACCGACCACGACGACCGTCTGGCCGACGATGCTGCCTGCCTTCTTCACCGCATGGAGCCCGACCGCGAGCGGCTCGATCAGCGCGCCGGCCTCGGTCGGGAAATTGTCGGGAAGCTTGTACAGCAGCTCGGCGGGAACGTTCACGTATTCGGCGAACGCGCCGTTGTTCATCAGCCCGGTGAACGCGAGGTTCTCGCAGATGTTGTACAGACCATGCGTGCAATACCAGCAGGTGCCGCAATGCTGGCACGCGTCGGCCGTCACGCGGTCGCCGACCGCGAAGCCCGTCACGCCCGCGCCGAGTTGCGCGATCTCGCCGCTGAATTCGTGGCCGAGGATGCACTGGCCTTTCAGGCCCGTCAGCGGGTGCGGCGCGTCGACCGGAATGAAAACCGGGCCCGCGACATACTCGTGCAGATCCGAGCCGCAGATCCCGCACCAGTGCACGCGGATCGTTACCCAGCCGGCGGCGGGCTTGTCCGGAACGGGAACCTCTTCGACGCGGATGTCGCGGCGGCCGCGCCAGACGGCGGCCTTCATGCTGGGGGGAGTTGCCGGTGCCGGTGTATTCACGTTGCTGTCTCCGTCAGGGTTGTCGTCGGGCGCGAATCGCGGTCGCGACCGTCGCGCGGTTGCGCGCCCGACCGGTATGCAGGAACGGTGCCAGCGTGGAAAACAGCGCGGCGTGGCCGCGCACGGCGTGACGGATGTGCGCCGCGGCATCCTTGTATCGTGCATGGACTGCGGTGCGCGGACGGGTGCCGCGTATTTTTTGTTGCGACCGCACGAGGCCGCAGCGCGTGAGACGCATGGGACGTTCGTCTCATCGGTGTGAGACGACGCGTGAGACGAAGCGCGAGACGAAGCGAAAAACGGCAAGCGGCGTGCCGTTCCGATGCGCGCGCAACCGGCCGCGCGGCAGCGGCCGGCCGCCGCACATCCGTTACCGGAGATCCTTGCGATACTGGATGAACCCCGCGTTGTTCGCGAGCCGGTCGTACAGTGCGCGCGCCGTCGTATTGGTCTCGCGCGTGAGCCAGTGCACGCGGCTCGCGCCCGCTTCGCGCGCGTGCTGATACACGGCCTCGATCAGCGCGCCGCCCGCGCCGCGCCCGCGCGCAGCGGGCGCCGTGAACAGGTCCTGCAGATAGCAGTACGGGCCTTCGGTCCAGCACGAGCGATGGTAGATCGCGTGCACGATGCCGAGCAGCGTGCCCGACGCGTCGAATGCGCCGAGCACGAACATCGGCTCGTCCGGGTCCATCAGACGGGCCCACGTCGTTGCGAACACGGTGTCGCTCAGCGCGGTGGCGTAGAAGCCCAGATAGCCCTGCCACAGCGGGCGCCATGCGGCCTCG
>NZ_JAAGPL010000382.1:0-3326 GCF_017104785.1 Burkholderia sp. Ac-20353
ACGACGTCGCCGAGCGCGAGCCGGTACTGCGCGTCGATCCGGCCCTTGTTGACACGGACTTCCCCGCTGCGCAGGATCCGGTAAATATGGCTTTTCGGCACGCCTTTACAGACGCGCAACAGGAAGTTGTCGATCCGCTGACCAGCGGCGTTTTCGTCGATCTCGACCATCGAGACCTGGCCACTTACGACCGAATTCTGGGATATTTTGCCTAACTCATTCATACTGAATATAATTTTGCCCAGCCTGACGTAGCGGGCGGCCTGATCGGCCGGCCTGGACGGATTGGGTGAGGCGCAAGCGCAAACCGTCATTTTACTTGCGCCGGGGGTTCGCTGCTCGCCCCGAACCAAGAGAAGCAGCAAGTTGCACGCACGGCACCTGCCGCCGGCAAGGATCGCGCCCACAGGCGGATTCGGTCGGCAAGGCGCCGCGGTAACGGAAAGTTGGTTGAAAAGAATTTAATTGGCAGACGGGCGGCGCGAATCGCGTCCGTACCGGCTGCCGGTTGCGAAAAACGGCGTTGCGCCCGATTTGGCCCCGCGAAGCGTGCGGGGACTGGCGACGTCAAACCAAGGAAGAACACCCCAGGCGGGAAAGTCGGGCTGGATTCGATACTCCCCGCTGCGGCCCGAGCCGCAGCATCTGCCGCCCGTCGGCGCGCGCGACTTACTGCGACGCGCCCCGCGGCAGTGCCCCGGTCTCAGGCTTAGCGCGCTTGTGCAGCGTGCGGTGTGTGGACGCCGTGCTTTGAAGCCGTGTTCGCAGGTGCCCTCTGGCCGCCGGCCCCGTCGTTCGGGCCCAAGCGCCTCTTCAGGCAATTCTCCCCGCCATCGTTCCCGCTCCAGCGTGCTTGTGACAACACAACAAGGCGCGGCCTGCCGTCGACCCCGCCCTTGCGGCTGACACCCGCGAGGCGCCGGCAGCAGAGCCGCCTGGAGTCGTTCATGAAACGCATGCTGTTCAATGCGACGCAGCAGGAAGAATTGCGCGTCGCCATCGTCGATGGGCAGAAGCTCATCGACATCGACATCGAGACCGCCGGCCGCGAACAGCGCAAAGGCAATATCTACAAGGGCATCGTCACCCGCATCGAACCGTCGCTCGAAGCCTGCTTCGTCAACTACGGCGAGGATCGCCACGGCTTCCTGCCGTTCAAGGAAGTCGCGCGCCAGTATTTCAAGGAAGGCGTCGACATGCGCTCCGCGCGCATCCAGGACGCGCTGCGCGAAGGCCAGGAGCTGATCGTCCAGGTCGAGAAGGAAGAGCGCGGCAACAAGGGCGCGGCCCTGACGACGTTCATCTCGCTCGCCGGCCGCTACCTCGTGCTGATGCCGAACAACCCGCGCGGCGGCGGCGTGTCGCGCCGCATCGAGGGCGACGAGCGCCAGGAACTGCGCGAAACGATGGCGCAGCTGGAGATTCCGGACGGCATGAGCATGATTGCCCGCACCGCGGGCATCGGCCGCAGCGCCGAGGAACTGCAGTGGGACCTGAACTACCTGCTGCAGCTGTGGCGCGCGATCGAAGCGGCCTCGCAAAGCGGTAACGCCGGCCAGCCGATGCTGATCTATCTGGAATCGAGCCTCGTGATCCGCGCGATCCGGGACTATTTCCAGCCGGATATCGGCGAAATCCTGATCGACACGACCGAGATCTACGATCAGGCCCGTGCGTTCATGGACATCGTGATGCCGGACAACGTGTCGAAGGTGAAGCGCTACCACGACGACGTGCCCCTCTTCTCCCGCTTCCAGATCGAGCACCAGATCGAGACGGCCTACTCGCGCACGGTGCCGCTGCCGTCGGGCGGCGCGATCGTGATCGACCACACCGAGGCGCTCGTCGCGATCGACGTGAACTCGGCGCGCGCGACCAAGGGCGCGGACATCGAGGAAACGGCGACCCGCACGAACCTCGAAGCGGCCGACGAAGTCGCCCGCCAGCTGCGCCTGCGCGACCTCGGCGGCCTGATCGTGATCGATTTCATCGACATGGAATCGGCGAAGAGCCAGCGCGAAGTCGAGCAGCGCCTGAAGGACGCGCTCAAGCATGATCGCGCCCGCGTGCAGATGGGCAAGATCTCCCGCTTCGGCCTGATGGAACTGTCGCGCCAGCGGCTGCGCCCGGCGCTGTCGGAAGGTAGCCACGTGACCTGCCCGCGCTGTAACGGCACGGGCCACATCCGCGACACCGAATCGTCCGCGCTGCAGGTGCTGCGGATCATTCAGGAAGAGGCGATGAAGGAGCACACCGCGGCGATCCACTGCCAGGTGCCGGTCGAGGTGACCGCCTTCCTGCTCAACGAAAAGCGTCAGGAAATCAACAAGATCGAGTCGCGCTTCAAGGTCGGCATCGTGCTGATCCCGAACAAGCACCTCGATACGCCGCACTACAAGCTCGAACGCCTGCGTCACGACGACGCACGCCTCGACGATCCGCGCGCGTCGTGGAAGATGGCCGAGGAAGCCGCCCGCGAGATGGAGTCGGAAATCGGCTACAGCAAGCGCGCCGCCGAAGTGAAGCCGAAGCAGGAAGCGGCGGTCAAGGGCATCACGCCCGAGCGCCCGGCGCCGAGCCCTGCACCGCAGCGCGCAGCCGAACCGGCACCGGCCCCGGCGCCAGCGGCTGTCGCCCCGGCAAGCACCGGCTTCATCGGCTGGCTGAAGGGTCTGTTCGGCATGCAGCCGGCGGCACCCGCGCCGGCCCCGGCACCCGTGCAGGAACAGGCTGCGGCCCGTCCGGCCCGCGAGCGCGGCGAAAAGACCGAGCAGCGTGGCGAACGCGGCGCCGACCGCAATCGCAACCGTCGTGGCGGCGCGCAGCAGCCGCAAGGCGGCCGCGATCAAGCCGCCGCCGGTCGTGGCCAGCCGCAGCGTGCGGAACGCGAAGGCAAGGAAGCCCGCGAACCGCGTGAAGGTCGTGAGGCCCGCGAAGGTCGTGAAGGCCGCGAAGGTCGTGAGGCCCGCGAAGGTCGTGAAGGCCGCGAAGGTCGTGAGGCCCGTGAAGGCCGCGGCCAGCGCGAGCCGCGCGAAGCACGCGAGCCGCGCGAGCAGCGTGAACCGCGCGAGCCTCGTGAACATAGAGAGCCGCGCGAACCGCGCGAGCGCGTCGAGCAGCCGGAGGCCGTCGAAGCGGCCGGCCGCGGCGAGCGCCAGGAACGCGGCGAACGTCGCGAGCGCGGTGAACGCCGCAAGCCGACCCAGCACGCAGCCACGCTCGAGACCGTGAACCGTGGCGAAAGCCATGCGGAACCGGTAGACGACGAGGCCGCAGCGCTTCCGGGCGCCGATGTGATGGCTGACGCCGAAGCCGGCGCGCGTGAC
>NZ_JAAGPL010000383.1:0-3259 GCF_017104785.1 Burkholderia sp. Ac-20353
CCGCTCGGGCGGCCTCCTCGGCGCGGCCGTCGGCGGCGGCGCAGGCGCGGCACTGGGCGGCAACCTGTCGCGCAACTCGTATGGCGGCGACGGTGATCGCGGCTATCACCATCACCATCGCCATCATCACCACCGCGACTGGGACTGATCGTCCCCGCGTGACACGCCAACGCGAGCAGTGCGCGACTTGCGCACTGCAGTACACGGCGGCCACGCTCAAGACCCGGCCGGGCGGCTCGAGCCGCCCGCGTCCGCCGGGCAACGCAAGTTTCCTCGCTGTACCCGATCCCCTGAATTTCTCCCGATCCGCACGCGATACGCGTGTGTGCTGATCCCGCGATCGTCGTCGCGATGCGCGTCGCTGCTTCGCTGTCTCGCCGCCTCCCGCCACCCGCCACCCGCCACCCGCTTTCCGCTTTCCGCACACCGTTTCGCGCGTCACGGGTAGTGCGAAAACGAATGCAATCCATCGCGACATTTAATTGGTGAATCGCGACCGACTCCGATATCGTCAACCTTGCCCGCGTACGGAATCAGACCGTGCCCGCCGCACCGTGCCACCCGACGCGATCGCGTACCGGCGTGGCAGAACGGGCCGCTGAGCGTAGCCCGGACCAACCCATTGCCTGGATGCTTATGTCTAAGACAACGTATTACGCGCCGCATGGCGGCCACCCGCCGCAGACCGATCTGCTGACCGATCGCGCGATGTTTACCGAAGCGTACGCGGTCATTCCGAAGGGCGTGCTGCGCGACATCGTGACGAGCCACCTGCCGTTCTGGACGAACACGCGCCTGTGGGTGCTCGCGCGTCCGCTGTCGGGATTCGCGGAGACCTTCTCGCAGTACATCGTCGAAGTCAGCCCCGGCGGCGGCAGCGACAAGCCGGAGCAGGACAAGGAAGCCGAAGGCGTGCTGTTCGTCGTCGAAGGCGAGGTCGAGCTGACGCTGCAAGGCACGAAGCACGTGCTGCAGCCGGGCGGCTACGCGTTCATTCCGCCGGGCGCGGCGTGGGCGCTGCACAACGTCAGCGACGCCGCTGCGCGGTTCCACTGGATCCGCAAGCGCTATCAGGCAGTCGACGGCGTGCCGCTGCCGGAAGCGTTCGTGACCAACGAGCAGGACATCGAGCCGATTCCGATGCCGGGCACCGACGGCGCCTGGGTGACGACGCGCTTCGTCGACATGAGCGACATGCGCCACGACATGCACGTGAACATCGTGACGTTCCAGCCGGGCGGCGTGATCCCGTTCGCGGAAACGCACGTGATGGAGCACGGCCTGTATGTGCTCGAAGGCAAGGCCGTCTACCGCCTGAACCAGGACTGGGTCGAGGTCGAAGCGGGCGACTTCATGTGGCTGCGCGCGTTCTGCCCGCAGGCGTGCTACTCGGGTGGCCCCGGCCGCTTCCGCTACCTGCTGTACAAGGACGTGAACCGTCACATGAACCTGACGCTGAACGCGCCGCGTTAAGCCGCGCGCGTTGTGTGTCCGCTGGACAGGCCCGCCGGTGCAAGCCGGCGGGCTTTTTGATTTGGTTCGTCGAATTCGCGCTGAATGCAGCACCGGCAGCCGTCGCGCAATGCGCACATTGACGTGGCCGGCCCGCATCGCCACCAATCGCCCGCGCGCCGTTCCTAAATAAAATTCAGCCAACCCAACATTGGCTAAAGAATGTTCCGGATTCCGGGCATCCCTTCGACAATGCGCGCCTTTTGCGATGGATGGCGGCGTGTCGCGCGCCATGCCGTCGCGGCATTGCAGAAGGAACCCGACATGACCGACACCAGCGCTTCCCCGCCACCCGAACCCGCACCGCCGCGCCGCCGCAGCGTCTGGCGCACGCTCGCGCTGCCGGCCGCCGTCGATGCGGCCGAGCGCGAACGCGTGCTCGACCTGTTCCGCACCGAAGACTGAGGCGCCGCGACATGCATACGCTTTATCTGATCGCGATCGTTGCCGAAGCGATGTCGGGGGCGCTGATGGGGATGCGGCGCGGGATGGACCGCTTCGGCCTCGCGCTTGTCGGCGCGGTGACGGCACTCGGCGGCGGCACAGTGCGCGACGTGCTGCTCGGCCACTATCCGCTCGGCTGGATCGCGCATCCCGAGTATCTGGTAATCACGCTCGCCGCGGCGACCTTCGCATCGTGGGCGGCACGCCGTCTCGCGCGGATGACGACGCTGTTCGTCACCGTCGACGCGGTCGGCCTCGCGGCGTTCACGATCATCGGCTGCGACATCGGCGCGAAGACCGGCAGCGCGCCGATCATCATCGTGCTGGCGGGCGCGATCACCGGCGTGTGCGGCGGGATGCTGCGCGACCTGCTGTGCAACGAAATGCCGCTGATCCTGCGCGAGGAGCTGTATGCGAGCGTTGCGTTCTGCACGGGCACGCTTTATGTCGGCTTGCAGCATCTTGGCGTCGATGCGGGTGTCGCGACGGTGGTCGCGCTCACGGCCGGCTTCACGATGCGGATGCTCGCGGTGCGGTTGGGTTGGAAGATGCGGACGTTTGGGGTGGCCGATGTCGAGTATTGAGTGCCGTGGTTGCCTTCGATGCGTGTCGTTCGAGCGGTTTCGGCGTCCAACGTTGCCGACATTGTGCGTCGACCATCGATGCCACGCGTACGATTGCGCGTTCACGCGGGCACCATCACCGGCGCCGCGCCGTCGCCGGTCTCGACCATCCTGACCGCGAATCCATAGCAGCGCTCGATATGCGCGGGCGTCATCACGTCGCGCGGCGCGCCGTGCGCGACGATCGTGCCGTCGGCCAGCATCGCGATGCGGTCCGCGTGGCGTGCCGCGAGGTTCGGGTCGTGGACGATCGCGAGCACGCCGAGCCGCCATTCGCGCGCGACTGCGCGCACGGTGTCGAGCAGCCGGTGCTGGTGCGCAAGGTCGAGCGCGGCGGTCGGTTCGTCGAGCAGCAGGTAGCGGGGCGGCGCGCCATCGTCGACATGGTCGCCGTCGTCGTCGGGCCACAGCTGCGCGAGCACGCGCGCGAACTGCACGCGCGCAAGTTCACCGCCCGACAGTGTCGTGACGTCGCGGCCGACCAGCATGTCGGCCCCCGCGCGTTCGAGCGCGTTCCATGCGATGTCGCGATCCCGGCGCGACGCCGCACCGCTGCGTCGCGCATGCGGATAGCGGCCGAGCAGCACGATCTCGTCGCCGCGGAACGGGAACGCCGGCTGCGCCGCCTGCGGCAGCACGGCGCGCAGGCGGGCGAGCCGGGTCGCGTCGATGTGCGCGAG
>NZ_JAAGPL010000384.1:0-3237 GCF_017104785.1 Burkholderia sp. Ac-20353
TGCATCCGCTGCTCGCGCGCGCGCCGCTCGCGCTCGCCGACGTGCAGCGCGCCGCGTGGGTCGTGCCGCCGGCCGGCAGCGTGCTGCGCCATCGCTTCGAGCTGATGTTCCAGCGCGCGAGCCTCGCGCCGCCCGCGAACGTGGTGGAAACGGCCGCGCTGCTGTTCATCACGCGCGTGCTGGAGCAAAGCGACATGATCGCGGTGCTCGCGGAAGAGGTCGCGCGCTATTACACGGGGCACGGCATCGTCGCGACGCTGCCGCTCGAGATGGATTGCCGGATGGACGACTTCGGGCTCATCACGCGGACGGACCGGCTGTACTCGCCGGCCGTGTCGGTGATGGTCGATGCGCTTCGAACGGCGGCGCGCGACGTCTACGACGTGGCGATCTGACGGAGCGGCTGCGCGCGCCGGCTGTCGCCGGTCATCGTCCTCCCCCTCCCATTACCCGCTACTCGCCGCCCGGATCGTCCGCACGCAGCCGCGCGTCGACATGCCCGATGTTCTTTTCATGCGACACGAGCATCAGCGTCAGCGCGTGATGGATCTCCGGCTGGTCGAGTGTCGGCAGCAGCGCCTGCAGCTTGCGCACGACCCAGCGCTGGCCGCGATTCAGAAACGCCATCCGCTCGGCCAGGTCGTCGATCGCCATCGCCTTTTCGTAGAACGCGCCAGTGCCCCGCGTCGGTGTCGCGTTCAGCGACCTGATCGCGTCGACGAGCACCGCGCACCAGTGCGCTTCGTCGTGGCGGATGTCCGTCATCAGCTTCCGCAGTTCGGGGTCGTCGATCTCGGCAACCGTCTCCGACGCGACGCGCGCGCCGGCACGCTCCGCTTCCAGCAATTCGTCGAGCACGGCGAGCAGCGCGGCACGGCGCTCGTCCGCCGCTGCCGGTTTGCCTGCTCCGCCGGTTTGCGCGGCGGCAGCGGCCTGCTTCTCGACGATCGCCGCCGCGTCGGCAACGATGCGGCGCAGGACCTCGCCCGCACTCGCAACCTCGCCGATCCGTCCGGCGCCGGTGCCCGCGTACAGCGCCATCGCCTCGAAATCGCCGGTCATCGATTGCAGCGGCGAATCGGTGCTGAACAGGTAGATCGGGCGCCCTTCCTCGTCGCCGATCACGACCCGCTCGGGGCCGAACGGATCGCCGCGCTCGCCGCGCGTCACGCTCGACGGCAGCACCCGCACCTTCGCGCCGCGCGGCCAGTTGATATGGAAGATGTCGGTCAGCAGCGTATCGCCTTCGCGGGCGTCGACGATGCGCTGCTTGTGATACGCATGCGCGAACGATTCGTGGGTCGCGAGAAACGCGGTGCCCATCACCGCGCCCTGCGCGCCGAGCGCCATCGCGGCCGCGACGCCTGCGCCGTCGACGATCCCGCCGGCCGCGAGCACCGGCAAACGCGTCGCGCCGATCACGTCGCGCAGCAGCGCGGACAGCGGCCGGTCGCCGCGCACGTGGCCGCCCGCTTCGTGCCCCTGGACGATCAGCGCGTGCGCGCCGGCCGCCTCGGCCGCGCGCGCGTCGTCGAACGAGCCGACCTGGTGGACCACCCGCACGCCCGCGTCGCGCAGCCGCCGCACGACGGCCGGCGCGACATCCCAGAACAGCGCGACGACGGGCACGCCGAGTTCGATGCAGGTGTCGAGTTGCGCGTCGAGCAGGTCGGGCGGCGTCGATGCGGGAATCAGGTTGACGCCGAACGGAAGGCGGGTCGCGGCGCGCACCTGCCGCACTTCGCGCCTGATCAGCTCGACCGGCTCGCGCACCATGCCAAGAAAGCCGAACCCGCCGGCCGCGGTCACCGCGCTCACGAGTTCCGCACGGGCGACGCCGCCCATGCCCGCCAGCACGATCGGCCAGGTACAGCCGAGCAGATCGCAGACGGGGCGGTGCAAGGTTCGGACGGCGCGGGCGTCGTGCCCGTCGCCACTCGTCGGATTCGACATGCGGCGTCCTCCTTTCAGGATCGGCGGCACGTCAGGCGGGCGGCAAACGGAATTGCCGCGATCGACGGAGCGCGCATGCGACGCGCGCCAGAGTGACGGGCCGGAAAGCGAAATAGATCACATTGTGACATATCTGGACGAACGCGGCCGGCGTGAACGCAGCGTGTTTGATGCACGTCACGGGCGCTACCCGCCGCTCACGCCCACCCTTCGAGCCTGAGCGTCGAGCGCACGAGCCGCTGCTCCTCCTGTTCGATTTCCCGCAGATAGTCGACGCACTGGCGGATATGCTCGCTCGCCGCCTTGCGCGCCTGCTCGGGCAAGCGCCCGGTCACCGCGTTGAAGAGCCGCGCGTGCTGGCGGTCGATCTGCTTCTTCAGCGGCTCGCGGTGATACAGGTTGTTCACCGACGCGAACACCGAGCTGAGCAGCAGGTCGGTCAGCGACTGCAGCGTGTTGACGAGCACCGGGTTGTGCGACGCCTCGCAGATTGCGAGATGGAACGCGTGATCGAGCTTCGCGCGCGCGGCCGGATCGAGATCCTGCGCGTCGGCCGCGACCATCTCGTCGTAACGGCGCGTGATCAGGATGAAATCGGCCGGCGTGCCGCGCAGCGCCGCCAGCCGCGCGGCCTCGGCCTCGAGCATCCCGCGCACCTCGAACAGGTCGTACAGCGTGCGCGGCTGCGAGCCGAGCAGATGCATCATCGGCGTGATCTCGCGCTGCGGGGTCAGACTCGCGACGAACGAACCCTTGCCGTGCGTCGTGTCGATGATGCCGCGCGCACGCAGCAGCTTCATCCCTTCGCGCACCGCCGTGCGCGACACGCCGAGCTTCTCGGTCAGCCGCCGTTCGGACGGCAACGCCTGTCCCGCCTTCAGCACGCCGTCGACGATCAGCTTCTCGATGCGCTCGGCGACGACATCGGCCACGTGCCGCGCGCGACCCTCCCGATCCTGCGTTTCCATACTGGTATGACCACTTTCCGGAGATGCTGGTGATTCTGCCACAAACCCTTGTTCCCTTTGAGTTTTGACGAACCTCCGCACACTCGCTGAAAGCCACCATGAAAAAACTGGTATGACCACGCGCACGAGGTCTGGACACGCCCGCCCGGCCCGCCAAGAATCCGTCCTTCCGGCGGACCGCGCAGCACGCGGCCGCCAGCATGGCGGAGACCCCTATGAGTTTCATCTACGACGAACGGATCGACGGCGCACTGCCGTCGGTCGACCGGCCCGCGCTCGTCGCCGCGTTGCGCGCGGCGGCGCCGGGCCTCGACAA
>NZ_JAAGPL010000385.1:0-3202 GCF_017104785.1 Burkholderia sp. Ac-20353
CCTTGCCCATCAGCCGGTACTCCCAGTACGGGAACAGCCGGCTCGCGGCGATCGCGATCATGCAGCCGACCACGGTGTCGATCGCGCGCTCGCCGATGATGCGCATGTTGCCCGGCGCGAGCAGGTGGAACATCAGCAGCACGTACGACGACGTGAACACGACGCTCGCCGCGTAGTTGAACAGCAGCAGGCTGTAGCTCATCACCATCGACCCGAACATCATCACGATCAGCAGGTGCGGATTCTTGACCGTGTAGATCAGCACGAGACTCGCCGCGCAGCCGATCAGCGTGCCGACGATACGCTGCACGTTGCGCTGCTTGGTCAGCGAATAGCCGGGCTTCAGGATGATGATGCTCGTCATCACGATCCAGTACGCATTGGTGAGCGGCAGCAGCCGCCCGAGCCAGAAGCCGACCGCGACCGCGATCGTCACGCGCAGCGCGTGCCGGAAGCTCGGCGAGCGCATGTTCAGGTTCGAGAAGATCAGCAGTGGCGACATCCGGCGGCGCTGCAGGAAGCGCGTGAGCGCCTTGTCGATCTTCAGCTCGGTCTGCTGCGGATCGGCGCGGCCGGACAGGTTGCGCCGCATCCGCTCGATCAGGCGCGTCGCGCTCCAGATGCGCCGGAACGTCGCGAGCACCGCCGCGTATGCTTCCGCATTGGTGGTCGGGAAGTTCTTCTTGCGCATCAGCTCGATCTCGTACTCGATCGCGCGCAACTCGGCCTTCACGCTGATCCGTGAATGCGGCGCGCGGTTCTCGAGCACCGCGAAGCCGATCTCCTCGAGATCGGCGGCCGCCTTGCGGATCAGGTCGCGGTAGAAAATGATCAGATCCGAGCCGCCGAACGTGTTGCGCACGAGCGGGTAGTCGGTGTGCGCGCCGACGAACAGCTCGTGCAGGTCGACGCTGTTGATGAACAGGTTGTACATCGTCACGCGGCCCGGGTCGAGCTTGCCGCGCCGCAGCTTCGGCAGGTTGCGCAGCACGATGTCGCGCGCGGTTTCCTGCGTCTCGACCGCGGTGATCTGCTTCGCGACGAGATTGCGGTAGCACTCGTCGAGATCGGCGTCGAGGTCGTAGAACGCCGCGCGCGCGAGCAGGTAGTCGGCGCACGCGAACAGGCTCTCGGCGAGCGCCTGCTGCTCGATCCGGCGTGCCTGCCATTGCGACACGACGGTTGCCCAGTACGTGTACCAGAGGCCGCCCGCGAGAATCCAGCCCGCATTGATGAACGCCTGCAGCGGCGTGAGCTTCTCCTCGAGCGTCATCACCATCATGAACAGCGTCGCGAAGCTGATCTGCGGCCAGCGGTTGCCGTAGACGACGATCAGCGACAGCACGAACGTGAGCGGCACGATCGTCAGCCACAGCGCGAAGATGTTCGGCGTAGCGAGCCCCGTCGCGAGCGCGGCGAGAAAGCCGATCACGCTGCACGCGAGCATTTCGTTGTGCTTGTACTTGAGCGGGCCCGGCATGTCGACGACGCACGCGCCGAGCGCGCCGGTCGAGATCGTGAAGCCGAGCTCGCGGTTGTGGAACACGATCAGGCACAGCACGGCCGGCAACGAGACGCCGACCGCGATCCGCAGGCCGCCGAAAAAATACTGGCTGTAAAAAAACTTTCTGATTTCGACGGAATAGCGCATCGATGGGCTGAATGGCTGACGACGACGCCAGGGCGGCGTCCGGACTGGCGACGAGTCTATCGTATTTCGCGCTGCCGAAGACCTTGCCCGCCGTATACAAGCCGACCCTGACCGTTCGGCCGATACGCGCGGCGGCGGTCGTTTGCTATCCTTGGAGCTTCCGTTCGCCCGGCCCGGCCGGCGCGACGCTTCGACGCCAGTTTCATGCTCCACCTCTTTTATTCGAACCGTCACGAAACGCTGGCCGATGCGCTGCTCGACGACCTCGCTGCATTCCCGGCCCGCGAAGGGCCGTGGGCGCAGCAGCAGATCATCGTGCCGAGCGCGGCGCTGCGCCGCCGTCTCGAACTCGACATCGCCGAGCGCCACGGCGTGTGCGCGAACGTCGAGTTCACCTATCTCGCGCAGTGGCTGTGGGCGCAGATCGGCCGCGTGATGACGGTGCCGAAGCGTTCGCCGTTCGCGCCCGAGCGTCTCGTGTGGCGCTGCTACCGGCTGCTCGCCGGCGGGCACGGCGACGCGCCGTGGCTTGCGTCGCCGCGGCTCGCCGCGTACCTGTCCGCGTCCGACGACGCGATGCGCTACGAACTCGCACAGCGCGTCGCGACGGTGCTCGATCACTACCTGACCTATCGTCCCGAGTGGCTGGCCGCATGGCAGGCGGGCGACTCGATCCTCGCGGGCGACGGTGCGCCGCGCGGCGTCGGCGATGCGGCGCGCGACGACGAGCGCTGGCAGGCCGCGCTGTGGCGCGCGCTGCTCGCGGAGCTGAGCGACAGCGGCACGCCGCCCGCGCACCGCTTTCTCGGCGAGGCGCGCCATCTCGATCTCGACACGGTCGCGCGCGCGGATTGGCCGGAATCGGTCAGCGTGTTCGCACTGCCGACGATGCCGCCGCTGCACGTCGCGCTGCTGCGCGAGCTGTCGCGCTGGATCGACGTGCGGATCTACGCGCTCAACCCGTGCCGCGAATTCTGGTTCGACATCGTGACCGCCGCGCACGCGGAGGCGCTCGACGCGGCCGGGCGGCTCGACTACCAGGAAGTCGGCCATCCGCTGCTCGCCGAATGGGGCCGCCAGACGCAGGCGCAACTGCACATGCTGCACGAGCTGACCGAAAGCGCGGCGTCGGGCGATGCGTCGTACTACGTCGAGAATCCCGCGCCGACCTGGCTCGCGCGGATCCAGAACGCGATCCTCGACCTGCAGTCCGAAGCGGATCCCGGTGCGCCGCCCGCGGAGCACGGCATCGAAGTGCACATCTGCCACAGCCTCGCGCGCCAGCTCGAGGTGCTGCACGACCGTCTGCTCGCCTGGTTCGATGCCGACGACAGCCTGCGGCCGTCCGACGTGCTGGTTGCGGTGGCCGACCTCGCGGCGGCGGGGCCGTTGATCGATGCGGTGTTCGGCACGGCCGGCCCGGGTGGCGCGCGCGTGCCGTACCGGATCACGGGCCTGCCGCCGTCGCAGGCGAACCCCGTCGCGCGCGTGCTGCTCGACTGGATCGCGCTGCCCGAGCGCCAGGTCGGCGCGCCCGAGCTGATCGAATGG
>NZ_JAAGPL010000386.1:0-3338 GCF_017104785.1 Burkholderia sp. Ac-20353
GGGTGTTCGAACTCGCCGCGGAGTTCTGGCGCACGCGCGTCGGGCCGATGGCCGCGCGCTGGCCGGGCTGCGCCGCGTGGCTCGTCGAATCGGGCGCCGGGCCAGCCGCGCTCGACGCGCAGCTCGCGCGCCGGCTGAAGAAGCCGCTCGCCGCGCTGCGCTGGGACGGCGTCACGGAGCCTGACGCATCGGCGGAAGCGGCGGCGGCCGAATGTTTTGCGGAGGCGGCCCGGATCTGGTCCGCCGAGCGCGACGCGATCGACGCGCTGCTGCGCGCCGCGCAGCCCGCGCTCAACCAGCGCTCGCACAAGCCGGAAGCGGTTGCCGACGCGCTTGCCGCGTGGGCTGCGCATTTCGCGCAGTCCGAGGCAAGCACCGCGTTGCCGAAAGCCGCACTGAAGCTGACGCGCACGGCACTCGTGAAGGCGACGAAGAAAGGCGGCGCGACACCCGAGCACCCGTTCTTCGACGTCGCCGACGCGCTCGACGCGGCGGTGGCTGCCGCCGAGGCCGCGCAGCGCGCGCGCTGGCTCGCGCTGATCGCCGCATGGCTCGAGGACGCGCCGCGCGAGCTGGCCGAGCGCAAGCGCACGCGGCGCGTCGTGTCGTTCGACGACCTGCTCGCGAACCTGCACGACGCATTGCACGCGCACCCGTGGCTCGCCGACACGCTGCGCGCGCGCTATCCGGCCGCGCTGATCGACGAGTTCCAGGACACCGATCCGCTGCAGTTCGCGATCTTCGACCGGATCTTCGCGCCCGGCGGGCCGCTGTTCCTCGTCGGCGATCCGAAGCAGGCGATCTACAGTTTCCGTGCGGCCGATCTGCATACGTATCTGGCGGCGCGCGCGCGGGCGAGCGCGTGCTACACGCTCGCGGTCAACCAGCGGTCGACGCCGGCGATCGTCGACGCATGCAACCGGTTCTTCCTGTCGAACCCGCGCGCGTTCGTGCTCGACGGGCTCGACTATTACCCGGTGCGCGCGGGCACGCGCGTGCGCGCGCCGCTCGCCGACGAGACCGACACGGGCCAGCCGGGCCAGCAGGGCGACTTCCGGATCTGGACGCTGCCGGGCGGCGACGACACGCGGCTCAAGCGCGATGCGCAAGCGCAGGCCGCGCAGGCGTGTGCGGCCGAGATCGCGCGCTTGATGCGCGGCGCGCGCGACGGCCGCGTCCGGCTTGGCGACACGCCGCTGTCGCCGGGCGATATCGCGGTGCTCGTGCAGACGCACCGGCAAGGTAGCCTCGTGAAGCGCGTGCTGGCGACGTGGGGCATCGGCAGTGTCGAGCTCGCGCAGGCATCGGTGTTCTCGACCGGCGATGCCGAGCAACTCGAACGCGTG
Source organism: Burkholderia sp. Ac-20353 (assembly GCF_017104785.1). NCBI lineage: Bacteria > Pseudomonadati > Pseudomonadota > Betaproteobacteria > Burkholderiales > Burkholderiaceae > Burkholderia > Burkholderia sp. Ac-20353. The sequence continues at coordinate 1,347 of NZ_JAAGPL010000386.1, forward strand.
CTCGCGGCGATCGATGCGCCGGGCGATTTGCGGCGCCTGCGTGCGGCGCTCGCGTCCGACTGGTTCGGCCTCGACGCGGGCGCGCTGTGGCGGATGGAGCAGGGGGACGGAGACGGCGGCGGAGGAGGCGACCACGGCGGCGATACGCGCGGCGCGGCAGCGGATGCTGCGACGGACGGCGCCGACGCGATGAGCTGGGTCGAGCGTTTTTCGCGCTATCGGCTGCTGTGGCGCGAGCGCGGCTTCGCGGTGATGTGGCGCACGTTCACGCGCGAACTGCGGATCGCCGAGCGGCTGATGGCAGGTGCCGACGGCGAGCGCCGCGTGACGGACGTGAATCACCTCGCCGAGTTGACGCAGGCGCGCGCGTCCGCGCAGCCGGGCATCGCGCCGACGCTGCGCTGGCTCGCCGCGCAGCGGCTCGACGGTGGCGGCGAGGAAGCGCAGCTGCGCCTCGAGTCGGATCGCAACCTCGTGCAGATCGTGACCGTGCACAAATCGAAGGGCCTCGAATACGCGATCGTGTTCTGCCCGTTCCTGAACGACGGCGGGCTGCGCGAGCCACCAGCGTCCGGCCTTCCGGACGCGCGCGAGTATCACGACGACGCGGGCGACGCGGTGCTGCACTACGGTTGCGACGACGAGGCCGCCGAGCATGCGGCGCGGCAGGTGATGCGCGAGCAGGCGGCGGAGCGCGCGCGGCTCGTCTACGTCGCGCTCACGCGTGCGGTCTACCGGTGCTATCTCGTCGCGGGGCCGTACGTGTCGTCCCGCTCGACGCGCGAGGCGCGGCGCAGCGTGCTCAACTGGCTCGTGGCCGGCGCCGGCCACGCATTCGACGCGTGGCTCGACGAGCCGCCGGACGAGGCCGCGCTCGACCACGCGTGGCGTGCGCTCGCGGGCGGTTCGGTCAGCGTCGGACCGTTGCCGGTGCCGACCCATCGCGAGCGGCTTGCCGCCGGACACGATGCGACGCAGACGCTCGCTGCGCGTCGCGCGTCGCGCGTGCTGCGCGATGCGTGGCGGATGGCGAGCTTCAGTTCGCTGACTGCGACGATGGCGCGCGAGGAGGCCGGCGTCGCGGCCGTGCCCGATGAAGAGCTGCGGCCCGACCACGATGCGCTCGCCGCGTTCGCGCCCGATGGCGACGCCGTCGACGCGTGGCAGGCGGTGGTGCCGCCCGACGACGACATCCTCGTGTTTCCGCGCGGCGCGGCGGCCGGCGAGTGCCTGCACCGCCTGTTCGAGCTGAGCGACTTCACCGATCCGGCGTCGTGGCATGCGGCGGCGCAAGGCGCGCTGCACGACCGGCCGGTCGAGGCCGAGCCCGAACTCGGCGAGCGGCTGCCGGCGATGATGGCGCGGCTCGTCGACGACGTCGTGCGCACCGAACTCGTGCCGGGCATGCGCCTGGCCGATCTCGATCCGGCGAAGCGGCTCGACGAAATGGGCTTCCTGTTTCCCGCGCCGTCGCTAGACCTGATCGCGCTGCGGCGGCTGCTCGTCGCGCACGGTTATCCGGACGTCGCGCTGGACACAAGCGTGCTCGCCGGTTTCATCAAGGGCTTCATCGACATGATCGTCGAACATGACGGCCGGTTCTGGATCGTCGACTGGAAATCGAACCATCTCGGCAATACGCCGGATGCGTACGGCCCGCGCGCGCTCGACGCGGCAATGGCCGATCACGCTTACCACCTGCAGGCGCTGCTCTATACGGTCGCGCTGCATCGCTACCTGCGCGGCCGCATGCGCGACTACGACTACGACACGCACATCGCGGGCTATCTGTACCTGTTCGTGCGCGGCGTGCGGCCGGCGTGGCGCAGCGATGGCGCGCCTGCCGGCGTGCATGCGCGGCGGCCCGCGCGCGAACTCGTCGACGCGCTCGACCGGATGATGGAAGGAGGCCGCGCATGAGCACGCCCGACGATACGCTCGCGTTCACCGGCGGCCTCGTCGCACGCCTGCCCGAACCGGCGGATTTCGGTA